>JANOQC010000200.1:0-9513 GCA_031422175.1 Sphingobacteriia bacterium
AAAATATAAAATGTTTTGCCAGTATCTTTTTTTCCTAACTCTGTAGCCAGTTTAACACGTTGAGCCTCGCCCCCACTCAAGGTAACAGCTGATTGGCCAAGTGTTACATAACCTAAGCCAACTTCTTGTAACACTTTAATTTTTCTATATAAGAAAGGAACAGGCTGAAAAAAATCAACAGCCTCATCAACTGTCATATTTAAAACATCAATTATAGATTTTCCTTTATACCTAATTTCTAGTGTTTCACGATTGTATCTTTTTCCATTGCATTTTTCGCAATTCACATATACATCAGGTAAAAAATTCATTTCGATTACTTTCATCCCACCGCCTTCACAAACATCGCACCTTCCTCCTTTTACATTAAAAGAAAAACGGCCTGCATTATAGCCACGAATTTTAGCTTCAGGCACTGAGGAGAATAAGGTTCTTATCTCAGTAAAAAATCCACAATAAGTTGCTGGATTAGAACGAGGAGTTCTTCCAATTGGAGATTGATCTATTTCAATAACTTTATCGATATGCTCCAATCCTTTGATGGATTTAAATGGCATTGGGGTAACTCTGCTATTGTAACAATGTTTAGAGAGTATAGGATATAGTGTTTCGTTGATCAGTGTTGATTTACCACTTCCACTCACACCACTAACTACAATTAATTTACCTAACGGAAAATGCACATTTACATTTCGTAAATTATTCCCAGATGCACCAGTTAAATGTAATGACTTTCCATTACCTGGTCTTCTCTCAGATGGAATTGGAATTACTTTTTTACCACTTAAATATTGTGCAGTTTCCGAATTACTATCTAATACTTCAGCTGGAGTTCCAGCAGAAACAATATGTCCACCGTACTTTCCTGCCTTTGGCCCAATATCTACCAAATGATCAGCGGCCATCATAATATCCTTATCATGCTCTACTACCAAAATACTATTTCCAATATTGCGGAGATTTTTTAAAGCATGAATTAACTGTTGATTATCGCGTTGATGCAACCCTATTGAGGGTTCATCTAAGATATAAGTGATTCCTTGTAACTGAGATCCAATTTGAGTTGCCAATCGTATTCGCTGAGATTCTCCTCCACTTAAAGAACGTGATGGTCGGTTGAGTGACAAATAAGTTAATCCTACATCCAACAAAAATTGTACCCGCTCTCTGATTTCTTTTAAAATATCTTTTGCAATTAGGTTTTGCTTTTTATTTAATCGTTTTTCGAGGTTATCAAACCAATCATGCAGCTTATCTAAATTTAGATTACTGAGTTCTGCAATATTTTTTTCATCAATTTTAAACCAACAACTCTCCTTTTTTAGCCTTTGTCCATTGCAACTACTACAAGTTTTTAATTGCATAAATTGTTCAACCCATTCTCGTAATCCTTCGCTATTTAAACCAGTAAACCATCTTTTTAACATGGGTATTATACCTTCAAATTCTCCTTCATATGGATTGGTAATAACTTCCTCTTCAGTATTGTCCAATTCTAAAGAAATGCCTTCGCTATTGCCATATAATAAAATATTTAAAGAAGCAACCGGCAAATCTTTGATGGCTTTATCTAAATTAATTTTATATTTTTTTGATAATATTTCTACATTCCTAAACATGTAGGCATCGCGTTGAATACCTAATGGTGCAATGCCGCCCTCTTTTACACTCAAATTTGAATCTGGGATCACTGCTTCCATATCAATAGAATAAACATTGCCTAACCCTTTACAAATTGGGCATGCACCATATGGAGAATTGAAAGAGAATGCATTTGGAGAAGGTTCTTCGTAACTGATGCCAGTATCTTCGCACATTAATTGCTTAGAATACTGAATGGTTTTTCCAGAATCATTGAGCAATAAAAAAAGTAAATCTTTACCCATCTTAAGTGTTTGTTGAACACTTTGACTCAACCGAACTTTCATATCGGTTGTTACTTGCAATCTATCAATCACCACTTCAATATCATGAATTTTGTAACGATCAACTTGTAATTTGGCAGTGAGGTCCATAATTTCTCCATCTACCCTTACTTTTAAAAAACCTTTCTTGCGAATGTCTTCGAATAGTTCTCGGTAATGGCCTTTTCTTCCTCTGATTAAAGGTGCCAATAAACTGATTTTTTGATTGGCATATTTGGTAAAAATATTTTCAACGATTTCTTCTTCGCTGAATTTGATCATTTTCTTTCCGGTATTGTAACTATAGGCTTCCCCTATTCTGGCATACAGCAACCGTAAAAAATCATAGACTTCTGTAACTGTACCTACTGTTGAACGAGGATTTTTATTGGTGGTTTTTTGTTCAATTGAAATTACAGGAGAAAGTCCGGTTATTTTATCTACATCGGGCCTTTCCATATCGCCCATGAATTGACGAGCGTAAGCACTAAAACTTTCCATATACCTACGCTGACCTTCATTGTAAATAGTATCGAATGCCAATGAAGATTTTCCGCTACCGCTTACCCCAGTAAAAACAACTAATTTATTTTTAGGAATACGAATATCAAAGTTTTTTAAATTATGCTCTCTTGCACCAAATACTTCAATAAAGGAATCATCATGGGTTATTTCAGATAGTAATGGAGATTTTTTCTTTGCCATAGTTGAGGGGTAAATATACAAACATGGCAAGGCCTTTATGGTTCATTCATCCTTTTATTTGGTAAAATAATTTAATTTCCTATAAATATGATAGACTAATATTTGGTGAATTAAATATCCCACCCTATATTTGTAATAGTTCTTTAAATACTTATCAAGAAAGGCGGAGGGTTTTGGCCCTGTGAAGCCTTGGCAACCCATACTACTAACTCAGTAATATGAAGGTGCCAATTCCATTCCCACATGATTGTGGGATAAGATAAGTCAGAGTAAGCAAGTACAAACTTTGGTTTATATTATAATGCCCATCTGATTTATCCGATGGGTTTTTTTGTGTCATTCCAATCAGAATGGCCAAGAAGATAAGTAGAAGAACTGTTTTTTAAACCACTAAAAACAGTAAAATGAGTACAGCTACCCAATTGATCCACAGCATCCCAATTGATCCACTAACTGGCGCAATTTCAGTTCCGATTTACCAGACATCTACTTTTGTGCAAGAAGAACCTGGTGTTAATAAAGGCTATGATTATTCTAGAACCAATAATCCTACAAGGGAAATATTAGAACAACTAGTTGCACAATTAGAGCATGGTCAGACCGGTATTGCATTTGCAAGCGGATTGGCAGCTATTGATGCTATAATTAAATTATTGAGTACCGGAGATGAAATTGTTGCAGTAGATGATATCTATGGAGGCGCTTATAGACTTTTTACTGCCGTTTATGAAAAATTTGGGATCAAACTGCATTATGCCGATGCTACTAAAGTGGAAAATGTATTCAATGCAATCACTCCAAAAACTAAATTAATTTGGATTGAAACACCCACTAATCCTACTTTAAAAATTGCTGATATAGAAGCGATAGCAAAAATTGCCAAATCACAAAACTGTTTACTTTGTGTAGACAACACTTTTGCATCTCCAGTATTGCAACAACCAATCTTGTTAGGAGCAGATATAGTAGTGCATAGTGCAACCAAATATTTAGGCGGACACAGCGATTTAATTGCGGGTGTAGTGGTTACCAAAACAGCTGAAATAGGCGCTAAAATTAAGTTTCTTCAAAATGCATGTGGTGCTATTTTAGGACCTTTTGATAGTTGGTTGGTAATTAGAGGAATAGAAACCTTGCATTTGCGAATGAAGCAACATTGCAATAGTGCACAATTGATTGCTGAATATCTTCAATCTCATCCAGCTGTAGACAAAGTATATTATCCCGGTTTGAATTCTCACCTAAATCATGCCATTGCAAAAAAACAATCTAGCGGTCATGGTGGGATTATATCTTTCAGTTTACAAAATAATACCGAAAATGCAGCAATTGCTTTAGTAACAAACACAAAGCTTTTTAAATTAGCAGAAAGCTTAGGAGGCATAAAAAGCCTGGTTGCTCACCCAATGAATATGACACATAAATCAATTCCAGCAGATAAAAGAAGGGCTGCTGGAGTTTCAGATAGTTTAATTCGGTTATCAATAGGGCTAGAAGATGCAGTAGATTTAATTGATGATCTTCAACAAGCACTTGATTTACTTCTTCACAAAACTTTTAAACAGGTACAAAAATCATTAATAGCATAATATAAATGGAAACACACAAACAGTTAACAATCGGATTATTTGGCTTTGGTGTTGTAGGAGAAGGGTTGTATAAAGTATTACAACAGACTCCTTCACTTAAAGCAACTATTAAAAAGGTTTGTATAAAGAATAC
The DNA here is from genome assembly GCA_031422175.1 of Sphingobacteriia bacterium. GTDB lineage: Bacteria > Bacteroidota > Bacteroidia > Chitinophagales > Chitinophagaceae > Sediminibacterium. The sequence goes on from JANOQC010000200.1 coordinate 4,332, forward strand.
AAACAAAAAAAGAAATGCCCCAGTTGATTTATTTACTTCTCAAAAAGATGATTTATTAAATGACCATGAAATTAATGTAATTGTAGAAGTAATTGACGACTCAATTGCAGCATTTGAAATTGTGAAAACAGCTTTATTAAATGGTAAGGCAGTAGTGAGTGCCAGTAAAAAAATGATTGCTGATAATTTACCTGCTATTCTTTTATTACAAGAGCAAACAGGCCAATCCTTTTTATATGAATCTGCTGCTTGCGCTTCGATTCCTGTAATCCGAAATTTGGAAGAATATTACGACAATGATTTATTGCATTCAATTAAAGCTATTGTAAATGGGTCTACTAATTTTATTTTGACTAAAATGTTTGAAGATAAATTAGATTTTTCAGAAGCGGTGTTACTCGCTCAACAATTAGGCTTTGCAGAAAGTAATCCAAAGCTGGATATTGAAGGATATGATGCCCTTAATAAATGGACTATTCTAATTAATCATGCATATGGAATTGTTACTAATCCAGACAGTATATTATTTACAGGTATACAAAACGTGCAAGGTTCAGATGCAGCTGTAGCAAAAGAAAAAGGCTATGATATTAAATTAATTGCCCAAGCAAAAAAATTAAAAAATGGAAAAGTTGCAGCATTCGTATTACCTCAATTTATACCATTGAACGAACCATTGTCGTTTGTAAAAAATGAATACAATGGTGTAGTTATAGAAAGTGGATTTGCTGATAAACAATTTTTTTATGGAAAAGGGGCGGGCAGTTTCCCAACTGCTTCAGCTGTTTTGAGTGATATTGCTGCTTTGAGGTATAATTATAAATATGAATACAAAAAGCTTTACCATCATCAACCACATTTACTTACGAATGATTTTTATTTGAAAGTGTACATCAGTTTTGATGACTGGAAATATATTCCAAGAGATCATTTTGAATGGATTGAAGAGTGGCATGCCCAAGCAGAGCGGAAATATTTGATCGGGGTACTTCATTGTAATGAACTAGTAAAATTTGATTGGTGGAAAAGCAATAATACCTCATTAGTATTAACTCCCGATCCAATTATAGACAATTTGGATATTATACATTTAAAAAAACGAAGCCTTGAATTAGCGGGTCTGATCTAACCGGGTTTGATGGAGCAGGGTTTTATTTATACAAACCATGCTAATATGTATATTTGAGCTTTATTATTATAGAATTGAACAATATCAATCAATCAAACTTTTTAAAAGCAATAACCATCAGTTCCTTTACTGGAATGGTGTTAATTTTTCTATCATTTTATCTAGGGAAAGACAAACTATTTCTTTTATTGAATGGGAATGCTGGTGCAATAGCAGATTTTTTCTTTACTAATTGTACTTATTTAGGAGATGGAATAATTTGGGTTCCGGTTGTTTTACTTTTTATAATTTATAGAAGAAAGTTGTTGCCATTGGTTTTAAGTGCAATCATTATTTCAACCATACTAGTACAAGTCAGTAAAAATTTCATCTTCGTTAATGAAGCAAGGCCATCTAGTGCTATCAGTCAAACGAATTTAATACATACCATAAAAGGAGTTGAATTGCATAGTAATAATAGTTTTCCATCTGGCCATACTACAACTGTTTTCTGCATTTACTTATTGGTCTGCATTGTAATTGAAGGGAATTCGATATTATTAATCGGATTTGTGTTAGCTGCACTAACGGGATATTCTAGGATCTATTTAGCTCAACACTTTCCATTAGATGTAGGAGCAGGAATGATTACAGCAGTAATTAGTATTTATATATCATTATGGATCCAGCAAATATTCAACAGAAGGCACTAACGCAAATCAAATATCTCTTATCTCTTAATTCATCTCTCTTAATCCTTCCATCTCCACTCACCCGCTATTTGTAAAGGCTCTTTCAAATTATTCTTCAATAAAAATACTTTTGTTTCCTCATCGCTAAAATGTTTTGCTTTGATTTCACTTGCATCTGCAATTCCGTATAATAACATTGCACTAAATCTAACAGTATTTTTTATCCCTTTTTCATCAACTAATTTAAAATTATCGCAATCTGCATGATAACAAGGTCCTGCATTATTGGGTAAAGTTCCGCCTGCCCCACCACCCGTTGGTATTCCATTTAACATAAATGGTTGATGATCGCTGTGAAGGCCAGCACCAGCTCTAAAAATATTCTTATAACTAGTATCAAATGTTTGAGCAATGGCACCTATGGACTGAAATAATTCTTTGCTTTCTTCAGCAGTAGTTGAATATCCTTTTGGATCATTGGTCATATCATAATTTAACATATAGCGAAGTTGGTCTATGGATTTGTTTTTTATTGATTCATCCACATAAGCTCTTGAGCCAAGAAGACCTTCTTCTTCACCCATAAAAAGTATAAACTCAACTGTTCTTGCAGGTTGTAAGTGGAGCGCCTGAAAGGTTCTAGCCATATCAATTACAGCAAAAGATCCAATTCCATTATCAATGGCGCCTGTTGCTAAGTCCCAACTATCTAAATGTCCACCCACAACTACTTTTTCTTTCTTAATGGATTTCCCTTTAATAGTAGCAATAACATTTCTTGCTTTAATTAAACCAGAAAAATTAGTCATTTGTATAGCAGCAAAATGATTTTTTGTAGCAAGTGATTGCTTTAATCGTAAGCCATCTTCTTTTCCAATACAAACCGCCGGAATGGGAATTAATTTTCCAGTGACAGAGGCTGTACCAGTTAGTAATATTCCGCCATCAGCAGTATTAATAATTACAATTCCTTTTGCACCATATTTAGTTGCTAAAGCAGTTTTTTCAGATCGATGTAAAGATTTTGTTCCAGGTTTTGAGCCAGGCAACACACCTAAATACACAAAGGCAATTTTTCCAACAACTTTCCCTGGATTATTTAAATAATCTTCTTCTAATCCATTACCCATATCTGCCAATTCCAATTTTATAGAAGCATTTACAGGCGAGTGAGCCAATGTAACCGACTTAATAAGTTGTAGATTATTAACATCCGATCCAATTAAAACGCTTAGTGTTCCTCTACTCCAGCTCTCTACTTCAAATGGTTGGTATCGAACATCTTTAAAACCGTAAGACTTTAATAAGTTAAAAGCAAACTCTTCTGCTTTTTTCCCATTTTCAGAACCTGTTAAACGATGACCAATTGTTTCAGTGGCAGTCTTTAAACTACTATATGCTTTAGAGTTGATTTGTACTTCGCTATTGATTGCACTAAAAACTTTATTCCACGCTTGCTTAGCTTGAGAAAAAATAGCTGTTGAAATGGCTAATCCTGTTAAAATAAAAAGTAGGTGCTTTTTCATAATGATTTAAATAAAAAGTTAGGAAATTTTGCTTCTTTAGTACCTAATGGATTTCGTTTATTAGATTGCCTGCCTTCATCTTTATTTAAAGGCAGATACATGCCGTTTGTTTGTTTAAGCAATTCAAATAAATCATTATTCATTTTTTTTACAATGGAAGAAATACTGGGTTCGTTTATTAAATTTTTTGATTCAAATGGATCTGAAATAATATCGTACAACTCATCGGTATCCCAGATTCCTTGATAATGAATATACTTATATTGATTGGTCCGCAATGCATGCATTGTAGGTGTTTGTGGAAAGTTTCTTTCCCAATAATATTCATATAATAATTCATTTCGCCATGGAATAGACTTTCCTGTAAGTTGTGGCAAGAAACTTTTACCATCCATATATAAAGGTGCTTTTAAGCCAGCTGCATTCATCAGCGTTGGAGCAATATCAATATTTGCAACAATGTCTTTAATTACTGTACCTGGATTAATTATATCTGGACAATAAGCTAGTAATGGAACCCGCATAGACTCTTCATAAGCATTGCGTTTATCGATTAATCCATGTTCTCCAAATAAGAATCCATTATCGCCCATATAAACAATCAATGTAGACTCTAGCAAACCATTATCTTTTAAGTATTTCATTATGCTTCCTACAGATTCATCTACCCCTTTTAACGTTCTTGCATACCGTTTATAGTATTGTTCAATATCTAAAGTACTATGATAAGGAAAATCTATTCCATGCCATGAGTTACGTTGATTTTGAACCCACATAGGTTGATTGGAGTGAGCGCCAAGTTCCATAGTAAATGGCTTTTTAAAACTATCATTCAAATGATCATTTTTAAATCGGTCAGGTGGAACAAAATCGGCATGAACCCCTTTATGAGAGAGATAAAGCATGAAGGGCTGTTTTTTATCAATTGATTTTAACCAATCAATTGAATAGTCAGTTAACTCATCCGTTATGTACCCTTTTTGCTTTGTTTTTACTCCATTTACATTCAATCCTTTTTCATCCGGCAAATAACTTCCCTGACCTGGGAAAGAAACCCACTGATTAAATCCACGTTGAGGATCTGCACTTTCGCCCCCCATATGCCACTTTCCTACAAATCCAGTTTTATACCCAACTTTCTGAAGATATTGAGCAAAAAAAGTTAATTGGCGTGAAACAGGTTTATTATTATCTATTATAAGGTGTTTATGGGCATATAATCCTGTTAATATGGAAGCTCTAGATGGCGAACATAAAGCAGTAGTAACAAATGCATTGGGTAAATAGGCTCCCTCCTTTGCTAATTTATCTAGATTAGGGGTTTCAATAAACGATTGAGTATGTAAAAAACCAAGTGCATCGTAACGGTGATCATCAGTTAAAATAAAAATGATATTTCGTTGTTTACCATTAGCCATTTTTTCTACTATAATGGAAGCATTTTTTTGTTGAACAACTGCATTTTGAGATAATCCTATTACACTTTTAATTATAAGAAATATTAAGTAAACAGTTTGCTTTTTCATGTCGCTATAAATAAAACGGAAATAAATATTTATTTCTTTTTATTGAATAATCCAGCGTCATCCATTTTCTCAATCAATTCATTCACATAAGATTTGCTGAATTTCTCAAGAGACGAAGGATTGTAAACAGAAGATTGAACTGAAAACATCAAATCGAGCGTCTGGGTATCATAAAAATTACTTTGCAAAAAATATTCTTTTTCTTTATCGTAATAACCTGGAGTGCTGGTTACAGATGACCAGTTACTATAGAATCCAAAGAAATTACCACTCCAAGTAGCGTAATTTGTAGGAGCATAAACTTCGGTTCCTGGAGAGTATTTTAAATTT
>JANOQC010000201.1:0-3892 GCA_031422175.1 Sphingobacteriia bacterium
AAACTCTTCTGATTGATGCATAGCCAATGCCCTTGCACGTATTCTTTCTAGTGCTACTTCTATCTGCGCTTCTCTTGCCTGTGCTTCAGCTTTTTCAATATCTAAATAACGACGATAGGCTAATTCAAATACTTTCAAAAATCGTTTGAATAAATTAGTTTCATCATTTGAGAGTGGATAATAGGTAGAAATGCCTAGTGCCACTGGCCCGAGTGAATACCAGTAATAATTAACTGAATGCGCTTTGAGTAAATATTTATCGGCAAACTGGTTGGTCGATTTTTGATAGTTATACCAGTCCTGCAATTTTTTTCCATTAAGATGCTCCTGCATTTCTTCGTTTGGCCCCTTCATCATTTTTTTTGCAAAGGCCAACTGAATTTTATGATTTTTATAATCTACTTCGGTTATAAATGTTTTATCATGCTTTGCATAATATTCATAATTCATGTAAATACCGCGGCTTTCATAAAAGATAGCTGTCTGCACATTTCGAATTTCTTTCACGCCTAATTGAGTTAACTGCTGTGAAATGGTATTGCAGATGCTGAGCATATCATCTGCCTTTTTCATTCCCATTGCAACGGCTCTTACTTTCTCCAGTGCCGTTTCAATTTCTAATTCGCGATTTTTGTTTTCCAATTCTATGGTGCGGCGTTTTATCGCATCTCTTAGTTCGAGATTTTCTTTAGATATTTTATCTAATCCGATGGTTTGCCCTTCATCAGCTTTTGAATCGGGAAAGGAAAGATGCATCTGAATAATTTTCCATTCCTGCTTTTTCTTTCCTACTAAAGTAGAAACCCTGGCTTTCCCATAAAAACTCCACTCTCCATCAATTCTTAGATAAGTATCTGATTGTTCAGTAATAAGTATGATGGTTTCAATCAATTCAATTTTGATAATCCTATTTCTTAATTCTATATTCCCAGCTACTTGATCGGATGTCGCTTCTAAAAATTGGATGGCTTCGATGCTTTTGAAAAACACTTCACTTTCAGTAGTTCCAATGAGTTTGAACTTTTCGTCGAGTACACTAGTGTATGTGTCTATATCAGCAAGTAATAATGCTTTCCAATATGTATCATACACACTAGTAATTTCTGCTTCAATTTTTTTTGTCAACTTCATGATTAGTTATTAACTGGTAATGAAATAATGAAAGTTGTTCCTTCACCCTCTTTCGTCTCTACTTTCAACTCCCCTCCATGCGCCTTTACAATATCATAAGTCAAACTCAAACCTAAACCAGTTCCCTGTCCGGTTGGTTTGGTGGTAAAGAAGGGTTGAAATATTTTGTCGAGTATTTTGGGAGGGATACCGTTACCATTGTCACTCACACTTACGAAAACCTTATCGCCAACCTTTTTAGTACTCACCCAAACTGTTGGTTCATAATTATCAATTCCGGATTTCTTTTTTTCACTGACTACATAGAACGCATTCGTAATTAAATTCAAAATAACCCTTCCAATATCCTGTGGAATAATATTGATATTGCCAATAGTTTCATCAAACTCCGTTACCATCGTAACGTTGAATGATTTATCCTTTGCCCTTAACCCATGATAGGCCAATCGTAAATATTCATCTGCTAAAGCATTAATATCAGTTGGCTCTTTTACCCCATTGCTACTGCGACTGTGTTGCAACATGCCTTTTACTATATCTGACGCACGCTGACCATGATGATTGATCTTTTCGAGATTCTGCACCACATCATTGGCAATGGCTTTTACTTCCTCTGTATTTCCTCTATCAACTTCTTCCACCATTTCTTTTACCAACTCCGCACTCACTTCTGAAAAATTATTCACAAAGTTCAACGGATTCTGAATCTCATGTGCAATGCCTGCAGTGAGTTCTCCAAGACTGGCCATTTTTTCAGATTGGATCAATTGGCTTTGCGTAGATTTTAGATTGGTAAGGGTTTGTTCTAATACTTTGTTCGTCTTTTGTTTTTGTTTATTATTTCGATATAATATCAAAGCAATAATTAGAAAAATAGTGATTACAGAAATTAATCCTATTGTTTTCAATTGATTTTGAAATGCGGCTTGGTCATCTGCTATTTTTTTAAGCCTCATTTGCTCTTCGAAACCTGCATTTTGTAATAATATGAGTTTATAAGTATAAGCATTGTTGATGCTATCATTAATAGATTTTCCTTTTTGGAGATACTCTAGTGCTAAATCAGGTTGATTGAGTAGTTGATAAGTATGAGATAATTGAGTATATCCATTGGCGATATTTTGATCGCTTTTGATAGATTTTGCTAACGATATTGTCTTAATCCCATAGATCAATGCAGAATCTAAACGGTTAGTTTTCTGGAAGATGCTTCCAAAATTCAAATACACAGAACAATCACTTATCAGATCATTAGCATCAATATTACCTTTTTCTGCTTTTCTAAGATAAAATAATGCAGAATCATATTGTTGCTTACTGTCATAAACTTGTGCTATAGCAGCGTAACTAGAGCCTATACCCAATTGATAAGTTGAATTTTCGAAATAGAATAGTGCCTTTTTCAAATAGATAAGGGCAGAATCTAGTTGATTATTTTGAGCGAAAAATATGCCCAAATCCCTCGCTGCCAAAGAGAGTATTTTTTTATTATTCAACCTTGCTCCTACTTTCAAAGCTTCTGCTATTTCACGCTTTTGTGCTTCTGGCATTTTTGAAGCCTGATAAAGCGTTGAAAGCTCGAAATGTATCATCCCTATGATAGAAAGCCTAGCATCTGATGGACTTTTAGAATATGAAAAATTTTGATATCCCCAGCCTATTGCTGCACTATTTGGATCACTTGCTATTTTTAAGCCAATTTGGTAGTTTTTTAAAGCGCTGGGTAGATCTAGTTGAAGTAATAATACGTAAGCAATTTGTTCATAGGCATCAGCCTCGTATAATTTCATGTTAAGTTTTTTGGCGTAAGCCAATTGCTGCTGATGAAAATATAAAGCACTATCTACTTTGCCATTTTGAAGATAAAACCCCATGTTTCGGTAGATATCCATTTTAAGGGTATCATTAGAAGTTTGCTTTAGCTCATTTTTTAAACTATCTAAGTATTGAGAACTTTGTGCCAATCCTACAAATGGTAAAATGAGAATAAGAAAAATATTTTTAATTGATTTCATATTGATTAAGCTATAGGTAATTGTATAATAAATGTTGAGCCTTCTCCTTCTTTTGTTTCTACTTTTAATTCTCCACCATGGGCCTTCACAATATCATAACTAAGAGATAACCCTAGCCCTGTGCCTTGCCCCGTTGGTTTGGTGGTAAAGAAAGGTTGGAAGATTTTATCCAATATTTTTTGAGGGATGCCGTTGCCGTTGTCTTTAACCGAAATCAAAACTTTATCACCTGATTTTTTTGTACTCATCCAAACTGTTGGTTCATAATTTTCAGAGTCTTTTAATGCACCCCCTTTAGAGCCTGTCCCGACTTGTCGGGAGGGTTGGGGGGTCTTTGATTTTTCATTCACTACAAAAAATGCATTTGTTATCAAATTCAAAATTACTCTTCCAATATCCTGTGGAACAATATTGATGTTACCAATGCTTTCATCAAAATCCGTATTCATTGTGGCGTTGAATGATTTGTCTTTTGCACGAAGGCCATGATAAGCCAATCTTAAATATTCATCTGCCAATGCATTGATATTGGTGGCTTCTTTTACACCATTACTGTTGCGACTGTGTTGAAGCATACCTTTTACAATATCAGACGCACGCTGACCATGGTGATTGATCTTTTCGAGATTCTTCACCACATCATTCGCAATAGACTTTACTTCTTCTGTATTTCCTTTGTCAACTTCTTCCACCATTTCTTTTACCAACTCCGCACTCACTTCTGAAAAATTATTCACAAAGTTCAA
>JANOQC010000202.1:0-2147 GCA_031422175.1 Sphingobacteriia bacterium
ACGGGAGAATGATGGGTAATGCTTTCTAAAAAAGGATGAATCAGCAGGTTGATGAATTCAAAAACCACCAACAAAACCAGCACACTTAAAAACTCCACTACTTTATGGCTTACTAAAATACTTCTGCTGAGTAATAAGAATAAAATGATGGCAGATAAAATCGCAATGGCGGTGATGGCGAGTTGGATGTTGTGATTTCGGTTTTCCCTATCTTTTGCGTTGGCTTTTTCCAATTCTTTTTGTCTTTGCTCCTCCTCAAATTTAGCTATCTGTAATTGAGCCACTTTATTGGCGCTATTGATGCTATCATTGGCTGTAATATAATAGTTCATATACTTGGCTGCACTATCATTATTGCCTTTTTTATAATAGTAGTCGTATATACGTTTAGAGGCATTCATTTTTGTTACGAACAATTCCCTAGGTGCATATTCAAATGGTTTCTTCCAATAGTACAAGGCAGAATCTGGTTGGTTTATTATACTAAAATAATTTGCCATAGGCATATAGGCCCTCATCATATTACCAATACCTGGATTTTGGCCACCATACTTTATGCCTTTCTTAAAAAACACATAGGCAAGCTCTGGCTGATTCATCTTTAAATATAAATTACCCATTATCCCTGTTACAAAACTTGAAGAGGTATCATTATATTTTATGGCTGTTTCATACATTTTTTGTGCATAAAAAAATGCAGAATCAATTTGATTATTGGCAAGAAATGCTGATGAAAAATTACCCAACATAATAGTAAAACGAGTATCTATTTTAGTAAGCGCATTTCTTAATTGCACTGCTTTTCGTATGTGTTCAATTTTTTTATTGGGATTTGTTTCAATATAATGCCTGTAATATGATACACTAGCCATTACTTCTGAATCTTGAATTTTTTCAGAAATTTCAGCTGCTTTTGTTATGTATTCCTGTACTTTTTGATAATCCCCAATCCTAATATATAACCAAGATGAATTAAGTATCCCTAAAGCATTATATCGAGGTTTATTGAGTTTTTCGCATAATTTTAAGAGCCTTGTGTTATAGCTTAAGTTAGAATCTATTGAAATACTATTGTAAATATTACTTAGTCTATAAAAGTTTATTAAAAGGAGGCTATCATTATTGGTAGTTTCTACCACCCTCCACAAACTATCTGTATTTACCTTTTGAGCAGTCACTTGAAAAAAACTGAAACAAATAAAAATACAAAGTATAAAATGTTTAATCGTCTGCAATAAGGGTTTAGGTAAATTCATTATATTTATTTCAAGGAATAAGTTAACTACAAATTACTACAGCTAACTTGAAATACCAAAGCTGTTTCAATCTTAATCAATGAACAGAACCTATACCCTATTTTTTCTTTTACTATTTGCTGCAGCCAATATACAATTCAATCCTATTCAATCGCAGCAAGTACCCAAAAATATTCGTGCTGGGGTTCAACAAAAATGGGTAGACGATTTCACTTGGGTTCAATACGGCAATATGCCCTTTGTAATAAGTGTACCACATGGAGGAACTATTGCCCCTGATAGCATTGCTACCAGAAACTGTTCGGGCATTACCACTGTTACTGATTCATATACCATCGAATTGGCCAAAGCAATTGATAGTGTTTTTATGGCTGATTATGGTATGCATCCCTCACTGATTATTACGCATTTAAAAAGATCCAAACTCGATCAAAACAGACCACTCCCCGAAGCCAATTGCAACAACGAACAAACAGTAGCTATCTGGAATCGTTTTCACAATAGCATTGATACTGCTATACAATTAGCAGTGAAGCAATGGCCTCAAACTTTGTACATCGATTTACATGGGCATGGACATGCGAACCAGCGATTGGAATTAGGGTATTTATTAACAGATGGTGAACTCCGCAATCCAGCAACTATACTTCCTGCTAAAACATCTATTGCTTCATTAATTGCAAGCACAAAAAATTCAGCCGAAGATTTACTCACCGGAAAAAATGCATTCGGAACCATAATTGCTTCCAGAGGAATTCCGGCAGTTCCGAGTATGCAAGACAAAGCCCCTACTTCAACAGAATCCTATTTCGATGGAGGCTATAATACCAAAAGATATACTTCAATTACTACCTACCCCAATGTATTTGGATGGCAGATAGAAAGCAATAA
>JANOQC010000203.1:0-12644 GCA_031422175.1 Sphingobacteriia bacterium
AATCAATGTAGAAGCTTGTGAACCACTATTTCCTCCACTCGAAATAATCAATGGTACAAATAGTGCCAATACAATTGCTTTTGCAATTTCATCCTCAAAATATCCCATAGCAGTAGCCGTTAGCATTTCGCCTAAAAATAAAACAACCAACCAACTTACTCTTTTTTTGAATAATTTAAATATGGGGATGTCTAAGTAAGGTTCGTTCAATGCTTCTGTTCCCCCTATTTTTTGCATGTCTTCGCTAAACTCCTCATTAGCTACCCAAAGCATATCATCGATGGTAACAATTCCAAGTAGCATATTATTTTCGTCAACAACTGGTAATGCAACTCGATTATTCATTTTAAAAATCTGTTGTGCATTTTCCTGATCATCATTTACGTTGAGCGATACAACCCTTCCATCAATAATTTCACTTACTCTTTTGTCGGTAGTTGCTAATATGACGTCACGGATTCTTAAGTCATCGATCAATAAACCTGCTTCATTAATTACATAAATAACATCGATGGTTTCACTGTTTCTGGCATATTTTCTTAAAGTTGCAAAAACTTCTTCAACAGTATCATGCGCATATACATACACATAATCGGGGGTCATTAGCCTGCCAACACTATCTTCTGGATATCCCAATAAAGAAAGGGTTATTTTTCTTTCATCTGGGTCTAACAATTTAATTAAATCCCGAATGGCAGCTTTGGGTAATTCTTCTAAAAAGTCTGTACGATCATCAGCAGGCAATTCATTTAATAATTCAGCTGTTTTTGAAGATGGTAATTCTTTTACAATATCCTTTTGTTGAGAAATATCCAAGATCTTAAAAACACTTGCAGCCCTATGAATGGCCATATTGGCAATGATTCTTGCTTCATATTCGGGATATTCATTAATCAAATCAGCCACATCGCTGATATTCTGATCATTCAGGAATTCCCTGATCTCCAATGTATCTTCTTTTGCAATCAATAAATCAAATTGCTCAAATAAATTGGGTTGATCTAAATCTAATGACATAATAACAAAATTAGCTACATTTTTTTAAAGAAAATCATAGCGTATGATACACTACTCATTTCTTCGATACAATACTTACTTTGCAGATTTTAGCGCTTATTTAGTTTTTTTTTTTAACTTTAGTTAGATGAACATACAAAATAGAATTAACCCCATATTGATTTGGATCGGACTCATCATTATTATTCTAGCCATTGGTACTACTGGTTTTGCAGTAATTGAAAACTATCCATTTTTTGATGCGTTTTACATGACTGTAACCACTATTTCTACCATTGGATACGGGGAGCTTCATCCACTATCATTTGCCGGGAGGGTATTTAATATTTTTCTAATTATAGGTTCATTTTCCATGTTTACCTATGCATTGGCAAAACTAACTCAATTGATTGCCAATGGAGAACTGAATCGATATTTTAAAAACAAAAAACTTATGCAAGAAATTAAATTAATGGATCAGCATGTAATAATATGTGGCTTTGGCAGAAATGGTCAACAAGCCGCTAAAACATTAAAAGGTCATAAAGAAAAGTTTATTGTGATAGATCAATCGGATGAGCATATTGACAGCTATTTACAAGAAGACCCATCACTAATTTATATAAAAGGAGATGCAACTGATGATGCAGTGTTGCTTAAGGCTGGTATAACTAAGGCACGTTGTTTAATAACAGCTTTGCCAACTGACGCTGGTAATGTTTTTATTGTACTCTCGGCAAAGTATTTAAACCCAAAATTACATATTATTAGCCGGGCCTCGTTTAGCAATTCTGTAATTAAATTAAAGAAAGCCGGAGCTGACAATGTAATAATGCCTGATAGAATTGGAGGTACACATATGGCTACATTGGTGAGTAAGCCAGATGTAGTAGAATTTATTGACTACTTGAGTGGAGAAGAGGGGGAAAGTATTAATATTGAATCAGTAGGATATGAAAAGCTGCCTCCAGAAATAAGAAATAAAAGTTTATCCGTAATTATGAATTGGAAAAAGACCGGCGTTAATTGTATAGGGGTTAAAGATGAGGATGGTAGATTTATTATAAATCCACCTGGTTCTATAATAATAAAAGAAGGAATGAAGGTAATTGTTTTAGGAAATAAAGACCAAATTTATGATATGAAGTACAATGTAGAAAGCGAATGATGCTTCTTTCTATATTATATATCGATCAGTCTTCAAAAAAAGGTCGTGGCGTTTTTACTGCTGCTGATATCCAAGCTAATACAACTATAGAAATAGCTCCAGTACTTGTTTTAAATACTGCAGAAAGAATGGAAGTTGAAAAAACTATTTTATACGATTATATTTTTGAATGGGGGGATGGAGGAACGCAAGCCGCAGTTGCTTTGGGGTATGTTTCTATATATAACCACGCTATTGACTTTAATTGTATTTATGAAATGGATTTTGATACACTGACTATTTCAATTAAAACCATCAGAGCAATTATGCCCGATGAAGAACTCTTAATAAATTACAACCCAGTTGGCGAAGAGCTAGCACCTGTTTGGTTCGATTTAGCGTAAAGAATTGCTGTTGATGTTTTAAAACATAACAATTGTTTAATGATAACTTAGTGATAAACCCATCAACTTTGTTGAAAATTTATTATTGTCCTATAGTCATCTACTTAAATCAAGTGAATTTGGCAATCATTTTCAATGGGGTATTGCCATTTCTGCTTTACAAAATGAAGGCGCTTATTTAGCTGACGGAAAAGGGTTATCTAATTGGGATGTTTTTGCCAGAAGAGTGGGTAAAATTAAAGGAGGCGCAAAACCTTCAATTGCAAATGATTTTTATTATCGTTTCAAAGACGATTTAATGTTGGTAAAAGCCTTAGGATTTAAAGTGTTTCGTTTTTCAATTGCATGGAGTAGAATTTTACCAGAAGGCATAGGTAAAGTAAATAAAGAAGGTATTGCTTTCTACCATCGATTAATAGATGAATGTCTGTTATTAGGATTAACCCCTTATGTAACATTATATCATTGGGACTTACCCTATGCATTAGAGAAAGAAGGTGGATGGGCAAGTCATCAAATGCTCAAATGGTTTTCTCGTTTCACCAAAATTTGTACAGAAGAATATGGTAATAAGGTAAAAAACTGGATTATTTTAAATGAGCCAATGGGCTTCACTTCTTTGGGATACATGTTGGGCAAACACGCCCCTGGAAAAACCAGTTTACCTCTATTTATGTCAGCAATTCATAATGCGGCACTTTGCACTGCTGAAGGAGGAAGGATTGTAAGGGCAGAAGTGAGTAATGCCCATATTGGTACTTGTTTTTCATGCAGTGAAGTAATGCCTAATAAAGATACCCCACTAGATATTTCGGCTGCAAAAAAGGCTGATATTTTATTGAATAGATTATTTGTTGAACCGGTTTTAGGAAGGGGATATCCCGAAGATGCACAATTTGCATTTTTAGAAAAATTGCATCTTCATACTAAGGCATGGAAATACAAAGAGCGCATGCAGTTTAATTTTGATTTTATTGGCATACAAAATTATTTTGCATTAACTGTACAACACAATCCATTGATCCCATATTTAAGTGCTTCAGAGGTAAAAGCGGCTTCCAGAAAGGTACCATATACAGCAATGGGTTGGGAAATCAATGCCGACAGTTTTTATAGAATGATCAAGCGTTTTTGGCATTATGGAAGTATTAAAGAAATAATCATCACTGAGGGAGGGGCAGCTTTTAAAGATGTTTTACATAAAGGAAGGGTAGCAGACGATCAACGTATAGACTATTTCAAAAAATATATTGCTGCAGCATTAAGGGCTAAAAAAGAAGGAGTAAACTTAGCAGGATATTTTGCTTGGACACTAACTGATAATTTTGAATGGTCGGAAGGGTTTGAAGCTAAATTTGGGCTTACCCATGTAGATATCAATACACAATCAAGAACCATTAAAGATTCTGGCTATTGGTTCAGGGATTTCTTAAAAACCTAAAATCAAATCGCTAAGTTTGGTACTTCAAACTCAATCTATGCGAAAATTCGGACTAGTATTATTGCTATCTTGCTCTATTTGTTCGGTTAAATCTCAATCCATTATTATTCCTGGAAATACTGGATATGCCATTCCAGCAGAATCTTATAAGGATAATTTGTTTTCGGCAAATAGCGGTTTGCAAAATTGGATCAATACAAAACAACAATTCAATTATTTTTTCCATGTAAGTAATACAGGGATGTTAGAAATAAAAATCAATACCAAGAATGCATTTCCAGGATCTTTAATCAATTTGTCGGTTAATGGAAAAGAGTTTAAAGTATCCGTGCCAAAATCAACCCAATTTAAATTATTGACTGTTGGATCTTTATTAATAAAAGATACAGGATTTTATCAAATTAATATTACTGGAACCAAACAATCAGCAAATTCTATTGCCGATATTCAATCTATCGAATTGTGGGGTAATGCAGCTAAAGGAATCCACGCAAATTTAAAACCAAGACGAAATGCCGCTTCTGTTCATTTAAAATATCCTGAAGGAGATAGTATTAAAGCCACTACTTTCTATAATGAAATTACTGTGCCTATTGGGGCTGATATAGTGCATAGCTATTATATGGCATGCGGTTTTTCAAGAGGATATTTTGGCATTCAAATAAATAGTGAAACGGAAAGAAGAATTATATTTTCAGTTTGGGATGCTGGTAAAGAAGCAATAGATAGAAATAAAGTTGCAGATTCAAATAAAGTACAATTACTAGCAAAAGGAGAAAATGTTTTTGCTGATGGTTTTGGTAATGAGGGCACTGGAGGTCACAGTCATTTAGTTTATAATTGGAAAGCTGGCGAAAAATATAAAATGATGGTTACTGCATTACCAGATAGTGCATCGGCTTCAACCATTTATACAGGATATTTTTTCATGCCTGAATTGCAAAAATGGAAATTGATTGCTAGTTTCAAAGCTCCATTTGATGGGGAAGCATTGCGTACATTATATTCATTCAACGAAAACTTTGTTGGAGTAAATGGGCAGTTAGAGCGGAAGGCATTTTTTGGGAATCAATGGATTCAGCAAGATAATGGAAGATGGACAGAACTTACAAAAGCTGGTTTTTCTTATGATGCAACTGGAAAAGCAGGGGATAGAATTGATTATGGCGCCGGCATTGAAAATGGACAATTTTATTTAAGGAATGGAGGTTTTAAAGCATCTAATGTGCAATTTGGTGATCTATTGAATAGAGCTGCAACTAATCAACGTCCGGTAATTGATTGGTTTAAAAATGCAGATTCATTGTCTCAGGCAAAAAAAGATGATGCAATGATTCAAAGTTTTAAAGCATCCGGTAAATGGAATCCATCCGGATCAAAAGATGGAGTATATTATGAAATATTAAAAGAAGGATCTGGGGATTTTGTGAAAGTTTCTGATACAGTATCTGTATTTTATAAAGGTAGTTTGTTGTCCGATGGTTCAACATTTGATCAAACAAAAGATAAGCCAGCCAATTTCCCTTTAAGTAGATTAATTAAAGGATGGCAAATTGGACTTCCATTTTGTAAAATAGGTGGAAAAATCAGAATTGTTATTCCATCGGCAATGGCTTACACCATAAGGAGTAGAAGTAAATTAATTCCCCCTAACAGTGTACTTATTTTTGATATTGATGTTGTGGATGTCAAGAGATAAGCTATAAGTGATATGAATTATGAGATATAAGAGATTTGTATTAGTAGTAATTAAGTATATTTAATTCTTTAAAGTCAATGAATATGAGAAAAGTATTGCTTTTTTTAATGATTATGATTACATCATTAATTGGTCAAGCCCAGAAACAAACTGCAAGTACTCCAACAATACCCGAACTAAATCCAGCAGGGGTAACAACTACAGTTACTAAAAATTCAGTTACTATTGGAGGTAAAAAAATTGATTACACTACTAATACTGGGTATTTGCATTTAAAAAATGATACGGGTAAAATAATTGCAAAAGTATTTTTTACTTATTATAAAAAAGATGGCGAAGATGCTGCAAAACGTCCAGTAACTTTCACATTCAATGGAGGGCCTGGTTCTTCATCGGTATGGTTACATATGGGTGGATTAGGACCAAAAAGGGTTTTGCTCAATGATGAGGGTGTTTCTGTTGGCCCTCCTTATCAATACATCAATAATGAATACAGTTGGTTAGATAAAACCGATTTGGTATTTATAGATCCAGTATCTACAGGGTACAGTAGAGCTGCCCCAGGAGAATCTCCTAAACAATTTCATGGATATGTTGAAGATATTTCATCAATGGGTTCTTTTATCAGACATTTCTTGGCTCGTTACGAAAGGTGGGGATCGCCAAAATTCTTAGCAGGAGAAAGTTATGGAACTACAAGAGCTGCTGGCTTATCTAAATATTTACAGGATCAATATCGGATTTATTTAAATGGGATTTTTCTTATTTCTGCCGTGTTGAATTTTGGCACCAATGATTATTATGTTGGAAATGATCTGCCTAGGGCATTGTATATTCCTTCTTATACAGCAGCTGCTTGGTATCATAAAAAATTAGCCCCTGCACTTCAAGCAGATCTGCAAAAAGCGCTAAAAGAATCAGAAGAGTTTGCACTAGGAGCGTATGCAACTTCCTTACTAAAAGGCGGATGGTTGTCTAATGCTGAAAAAGAGACAATAGCTGAGAAAATGAGCTACTATACTGGCCTTTCTAAAGAATATATTTTACAAAGTAATTTGAGGGTAGAAGAAAGTAAATTTTACAAAGAATTGAGAAGGAAAGACGGCTTAACCATTGGTAGATTAGATGCTCGTTTTACTGGAAGAGATATTGATGATGTAGGGGAGAGTAATAGTTTTGATCCTTCATTTTCCAATATTGATGGTCCATTTACGGCAACTATGAATGATTATTTTCAAAAGGATTTAAACTTCAAAGAAGAGGCTGGGTATAATATTTTTGGAGATGTACGCCCTTGGAATTACAACAATGTTCAGAATCAATTTTTAAATGTGGCAGAAAGCTTAAGAGATGCAATGGCTAAGAATCCTGCGTTAAAAGTGTATGTTGGTTTTGGATATTATGATTTTGCAACACCTTATTTTACAGCAAAATATGATATAGAGCATATGTTTCTTCGACCAGAACAAAGAAAAAATGTACATTCCTATTTTTATGAATCAGGGCATATGTATTATATTCATAAACCATCATTGATTAAGTTCAAGAAAGATGTTGATGATTTTTTTGAATTGAGTAAGGGAAATTAATGGATCAATCTTTTTTACAAGATATTTGGAATTGGATCAATCATTATGATCAGGCTTTATTGCTGAAAATAAATACGGTTTGGACCAATCCCATCCTCGATTCAATATATCCTTGGTACAGAGAAGGGAATGCATGGGTTCCTTTGTATTTATTCTTGATCGTTTTCAGCTTACTTAATTTTAAACAAAAAGCTTTTTCCTGGATATTGTTTATTGTTGCAACCTTGGTTTTAACAGATCAATTAAGCAGTTCATGGGTTAAACCTTTTTTTGAAAGACCTAGGCCATGTAGAGATCCTTTTTTAATGAGTCAGGTTAGAATGTTGTTGAATGGTTGTTCTGGAGGGTATAGTTTTACTTCTTCTCATGCTACCAATCATTTTGGATTTGCGGTTTTTGTATATTGTACTTTGGGTAATTTGATTGGCAAGTGGAAATATATTTTATTGTTTTGGGCAAGTAGTATTTGTTATGGTCAAATATATGTGGGGGTTCATTATCCATTAGACATTGTATGTGGGGCTCTATTAGGAACTTTCATTGGATGGATAATGAGTCGATTTTATAATAGCAAAATAGGTGTCATACAATATGATCTCCAATAAACAATTTTATTTGATAATTTTTTTATGCGTTTCCACTTATTTGCTGGGAATGTTTTTAATTCCTTTAATGGATGTGGATGCAGCGCAATACGCATCCATTAGTAGAGAAATGCTTGCGAGAAATAGTTTTTTGCAGGTATTTGATTTGGGTAAGGATTATTTAGATAAACCCCCCATGTTATTTTGGTTGTCGGCATTCAGTATGAAAATATTTGGTGTGTTTGATTGGGCTTACCGACTACCATCTGTTTTATTAATGTTGGCAGCCATCTATGCTACTTACCAATTGGCAATAATATATTACGAAAAAACAGTTGCGCAGTTAAGTGCGATGGTTTTGGCTAGTTCACAAGCATTGTTTTTAATGTCTCACGATGTAAGAACAGACACGATGTTAATGAGTTGGGTCATTTTAAGTATTTGGCAATTGGCTAAATGGTATCAATCGAATAAATGGCTTCATTTTTTTACTGCATTTATTTTCATTGGATGTGGAATGATGACTAAAGGGCCAATTGCACTCATGGTGCCGGGTTTTGCATTTCTGAGTCATTTTTTAGTACAACGAAATTGGAAGCAACTATTTAGATGGGAGTATTTATTGGGGATACTAGTTATTGCTATTATGCTTATCCCGATGAGTATAGGTTTGTATCAACAATTTGATTTGCAACCAGGAAAATTTATTAATAATGTTCCTATTCAATCAGGGTTGCGTTTTTATTATTGGACCCAAAGTTTTGGTAGGTATACTGGAGAGAATGTATATCACGAAATGAGTTATTTTAGTTTTCTTTTTGAGAATATGCTTTGGAGCTTTTTGCCTTGGATTGTCTTTTTTCTAATGGGTTTTGTTTTTTGCATTAGGGAATTAATCATTCAAAAATTTGTACTTAAACCACATCAAGAATTTATTACTACAGGAGGGTTTATATTAACTTATTGTATTTTAGCCAATAGTCAAGCTCAGTTGCCACATTATATTTTTGTTGTTTTTCCAATTGCAGCCATTATTACTGCTCGCTTTCTTTTCCGACTACTTTTTACCGAACAACTGTTGGTATGGGAAAAACCTTTGCGTCTATTTCATGTATTTATTTTTACTTTATTATGGGTAGTATTGATTGGTTTAATGGTATTTGTTTTTAAAGAAATTTCGCTTTCAATCAAGATATTGAGCGTATTATGTTTTTTGATTTTTATTGTATTGCTTTTCTCTTATAAAACACAATACCCCAAGATTATTGGATTGGCGTTATTTACTGCAATAGGGGTCAATATTTTTTTGCATATAGCTTTTTATCCCAATCTGCTTAAGTATCAAATGGGGAATGATGCTGCTGCAACAATTGATCAACAAAAAATAAATAAAAATAAAGTTTACTTGTATGGGATATACAATAGCAACGCTTTGCATTTTTATGGCAAACATATTTTTCTTTATCAATCTTCTTCTAAGACCTTTAAGGCTGATCAAATCATTATTACTGAAAAAGATAGTGCTCAACTTTTAAAACTACTATTTCCTTCAAGTAAGATCATTCACGAGGGCAATCAATATCCTGTTTCCCTTTTAACGGCTACTTTCTTAAATCCACGTTCTAGAATGCATGAAATGCCCCGTTATATTATGATCGATCTAGACGGCAAACCTTAGAGTGCTTAATTTTACCTATTTTTACACTAATGACAGAGGTTTTAATAATTCTTTTCTTAGTTGTATTGAATGGACTTTTCTCTATGGCCGAAATTGCCCTTCTTTCTGCAAGAAAAGCCAGATTGGAAGCGCAAGCTGCAAGAGGAGACGAAGATGCTGCCAAAGCATTGACCTTAGCAAATCACCCAGATACTTTCTTATCAACTGTTCAAATTGGAATTACATTAATCGGTATTTTAACCGGTATTTTTTCTGGAGATAGCTTTAAACAACCATTAACTGATTGGCTTCATCAGTTTGCATTTATTGCCCAATATAGCAGCACTATTGCAACTATTATTATTGTAATTATAATTACATATTTGTCTTTAGTATTAGGTGAATTGGTTCCTAAAAGAATCGGATTAAGCAATCCTGAAGGAATTGCCAAATCAGTGGCTGGTTCAATGCGTTTTTTAAGTTGGCTTACATTCCCTATCATTTGGTTATTGAGCAAGTCATCGCATTTGATTGTTCGTTTGTTGAATATCAAAACCAATGAAAGTCAGGTAACCGAAGAAGAAATAAAAGCTATTATCAGTGAAGGAACCGAACAGGGAACCATAGAAGAAGCTGAACAAGAAATCATTGAACGTGTATTTCATTTAAGTGACCGAAATATTACTTCTTTAATGACGCATCGTTCCGATATTGAATGGATTGATGGCAATAAAAGAATTCACGCAATAAGAGAAGAATTAAAAGATCTTATACATTCTGTTTACCCTGTTTGCGAAGAAGATATTGATCATATAAAAGGGGTGGTTTCTATAAAGGATTTATTTTCTGCAAATGGTAACGATACTGTTTTCTCTATTATGCGAGAAGCTATGTATGTTCCAGAAAACAATAGTGCATACCAGGTTTTAGAAAAGTTTAAACAAACTAAAATTCACCAATGTTTTATTGTAGATGAATATGGTTCTGTGCAAGGGTTGATGACACTCAATGATATTTTAGAAGCTATTGTGGGAGATATTCCTCAAGAGGAAGATGAAGATTATGAAATTATTCGTAGAGAGGATGGAAGCTTTTTGGTAGATGCTCAGATTCCTTTTTATGATTTTCTCAGTCATTTTGATAAAACAGAATGGATGGAAAAGTGGGAGCAAGACTTTAACACACTAGCAGGATTTATTATTCATCATCTAGAAAGAATTCCAAGAACAGGTGATATTTTGAAATGGGAATCATTCCAATTTGAAATTGTAGACATGGACAACAACCGTGTAGATAAAGTACTTGTTACTTCTTCAGAATCAATTATCGACTCAGCAATTTAGAATTCAAAACTAGTTGTTCTTTCTGGATTCCCCAACTTATAACTTTTCTCTTTCCCCATGCTTTTTACATGAAAAATATTGGTTTGAGATTTTTCAAAATCATATAAAAAAGTACAATCAATGTCTATTTTTTTTAACTCTTTTATGCCTTCCACTTCAAAATAAACCCAAGTACTTTCTTTAACTATCTCATAACCAATATATTTTGCTTGAACGGCTTGACCATTGATTTTTAAATGAAGGGTTTTGCCAATATATGCCGTAATCTGTTTATCTATAAGGGGTTTATCTGAGGGTTTAATAATGTCTATTTTTACAGAACTATTTTTTTGTAGTGTCTTTTCTACATCATCTGTAAACGCCCGGATACTAATTTCAGTAGTAGCATCTTTTGAATTGTGATTAAAATCTATTACAGAAACAAAAAAAGGGTGATATATTGCCATTGTTGCGGTTATCAACCATTGAACCAAGATATTTGCCATTCAACAAAGAATTATTTAGAATACAAATGTCGTATTTAATTTAACTACTTAATTATGAATGATTTTTGGCTTTATTTTCAAATTGGGTTTCATCATATTGCCGATATAAGGGGGATAGATCATATTCTTTTTATAGTTGCTTTGTGTATAAGGTACCAGTTTTCCGATTGGAGAAAACTATTGGTGTTGGTAACTGCGTTTACTATTGGGCATTCCATTACGCTGGCTTTGAGTGTCTTTGATATGATTGATTATCCTATGCGTTGGATAGAATTTTTTATTCCTGTAACTATTGTTATTACAGCTTTCAGCAATGTTTTTGTCAAAAAATTTGTCTTCAAGGCAAAATTCCCTTTCATCTATTTTCTAGCTTTATTTTTCGGCCTAGTTCATGGAATGGGCTTTAGTAATTACCTCAAAAGCCTTTTAGGTAAAGGAGAGTCGGTAATTGGGCAATTATTGGCTTTTAATCTTGGGCTAGAAGCTGGCCAAATCTTAATTGTATTGATAATTTTATTGATAACCCTTATATTCGTAAACCTTTTTAAAGTGAATCGCAGAGAGTATTTGCTGTTTATTTCCGCAATTGCTTTTGCACTGGCTTTACAAATGGCATTTGAAAGATTTCCTTTACACTAATAAAAGTATAAAACATGCAGAAAGTTTTAATGATGGTATTTATGTTCGGCCTTGCAGTAAGCCTTCAAGCGCAGAATATTATGAACAATCCAACCTCTAATCATGGCAATAAATTCGAAGAGTTGGGTACTATTTTACCTACACCCAATGAATACAGAACAGCTAGTGGAGCACCTGGTCCAAAATATTGGCAACAACGTGCTGATTATGTAATTAAATGCGAATTGGATGAAGCCAATCTAAAATTAAAAGGTGCTGAAACTGTTACTTATTTTAATAATTCACCTGATGTATTAACCTATATCTGGTTACAATTAGATGAAAATGAGCATAGCACAATCAATAATGCCAATTATCAGGATGCATCAGCAATGGGGCGTGGGTTTAGCTCTGGTCAACTTGATCAAATGGCTAGTAGTAAAATAGACAATGGCAATGGACATATTATATCTAAATTAACCGACGCTTCTGGAAAATCGCTTAAATATACCATCAACAAAACAATGATGCGCATTGATTTACCTTCTCCATTAAAGCCAGGACAAAAATTTGTATTTAATTTAGATTGGAGTTATAAAATTACCAATAGAATGACTATTGGCGGTAGAGGTGGATATGAAACATTGGAAGATGGAAACAACCTTTTCACTATGGCACAAT
>JANOQC010000204.1:0-1566 GCA_031422175.1 Sphingobacteriia bacterium
TTTCGATAAATAGTGTTTTTTCTAAAATAAATAAATGCCAAACAAGCCAAACCAGACCATATAGAAAATAATGGATCTGCCACATAAATCATATTGAACGAAAATCGTTTGTGACTAAACGGTTCTAGCCAAGCTACACCATAATTATTGAATGCATCTAAAAAAATATGCCCAAAAATAACTGTACCAAAAAATAGCATCCAATGTTTTAAACTGATGTTATGTGGTCTGTGCCAATATTCTGCAGCCAAAGCAAATAAAGGTGCAATGATAAGGCAAAATAAAAAAGAATGTGTAAATCCGCGATGAGCGAGTAAGTTTGAAGAGGTATCCATCCAAAAAGAAGCGATGAAATCTATATCAGGAATACTTTGTGCTAGAGCTCCCCACAGCATAGCTTTTTTGCCAAGCGTTTTACCCGCAAATGCTTCGCCCATGCAGGCACCGAGAGCTATATGTGTGATTGAGTCCATTGTGTTTTATATAATTTCTTTCAATAAATCATCTAAATCCAAAACGTGACTGAACATTATAATTGTTCCATCAGGATTGTAATTCCAAAGTTCTTTGGGTCTATCCCAATACAATTCGACTCCGTTATTGTCGGGATCATTGAGGTAAATGGCTTGTGAGACGCCGTGATCTGCTGAACCTGTTATGGGATAGTTTTCTTGCAATAATCGATTATAAATTGTGGCTAAATCTTTGCGAGTTGGATATAAAATTGCCGTGTGAAACAAGCCAACACCTTCTTTGCTTGCCATTGGATGATCTTCACTATACCATGTATTAAGCCCAATATGATGATGGTAACCACCAGCAGAAATAAATGCGGCTTCGGTGCCATACATCGTTGTGATTTCGAATCCTAATAAATCGCAATAAAAGTCTAGTGAACGTTGCAAATTGGAAACTTTTAAATGTATGTGACCGATTCGGGTTTGAATGGGTATTTTGTATGGTTTTTCCATTTATTTTATTTCTATATAATTGTATAAAAGTGGTTAGTTAGTCACTAGTAAGCGTTATATAATTATAGAAAAAAGTTGCATTATTCACATATTAAAGTTTGAAATTGGGAAAATAAAAGCCATACTTTATAAACTACTTTTTTGTTCGTAAAATAGAAACTTTAAACCAATTTTTTATTCAAAATATAATTATTATTTTTTTATCAAGGCAACTATTTTACTATATAATTGGTTTTCATCAAAAGGTTTTGAAATATAATCATCCATACCAAGTTCTTTGCATTTAAGAACATCAACTGAAGTTACGTCTGCTGTTAATGCAATGATTGGAATGGTAGATTGCATTGTGTTTCGAATGTATTCTGTTGCTTCAAAACCATTCATTACTGGCATTTGCATATCCATCAAAATAATGTCGTAGGTATTGTTTTGTAATTTTTCTATTGCTAGTTTGCCATTGTTTACAATATCAAAATCAAAGTCAAAATCATTTAAAATAATCTTGATTAATAATTGATTCAACACTACATCTTCGGCAACTAGTACACGTAGGTTTTTAATTTTTGAATTTAATGCTACTATTTCTACCTCTTCA
>JANOQC010000205.1:0-7610 GCA_031422175.1 Sphingobacteriia bacterium
AGCATTTTATAAAGAACAGTTTCTCAAATTTTTAGATGAGATAAAAAGCCATGAAGTCACTTTGCAAAAGATTGAATTGGAGTGGTCTTTAGACAGTAGTTTGTATTTAGATAAAGTAATATCAAAAAAAGAGTTATTTGATAAAAAAATTGAAGTGGAGAAAAGTAATGCAATTTTCAAAGCATTTAAAAATGAACAAATTAACCTGTGGCGAAAAGACCTGCAAAACTATTTATTGCAAGTGGAATTGGGAGAGTCTAAAAAATTGATTTTTGAGGAAGAAATGGGATATAAAATTATTTTGGCACCAACAAATGGACATATTCAAACAGCAGGTATTCAGTTCAATGGATCTATTGTTGTTGCTGGAGACTTAGTCTGTGTGATTTCTCCAGATACTCAAATAATCGCAGAGTGTTTTATAAATGCTAAAGACGTGGGAATGCTAAAAAAAGGGCAGCAAACTATTTTTCAAATTGATGCATTTAATCACAATTATTTCGGAACAGTCAATGGTAAACTAATTTCAATTGATAATGATTTTACTTTACTCGATAACAAACCATTTTTTAAAATTCGTTGTTCACTTGATAAAACATACTTAAAACTTAAAAATGGCTTCGTAGGGCAGTTAAAGAAAGGACTTACATTGAAAGCTAGATTAGTAATAACAGAAAGAACAGTCTGGCAATTGTTATTTGATTCAGTTAATGATTGGCTTGATCCTTCGATTTCTAAATAATCTTTTATGTTTAGAAGTAAAATATTAATCAAACAAAGAGATATTACCGATTGTGGGGCCGCGTGTCTTGCATCTGTTGCTGCATATTATCGGTTCTATATGCCTATCAGTATGATTAGAATTAATGCGTGTACTGACCAACGAGGTACTAATATTCTTGGGTTGATTGAAGCCGCTGGAAAAATGGGCTTTCTTGCAAAAGGTGCTAAAGGGGATAGTGAAAGTCTACTTAAAATTCCGATACCTACTATCGCTCATGTTAAATTTAGTAATGGGTTGCTTCATTATATAGTTATTTTTAAAATATCAAAAAAATATATTTCATATATGGATCCCTCAGATGGTAAAATTCATCGATGTGAGGTCAAAAAATTTGTGCTGTTTTGGACAGGCATTCTTGTATTATTAATTCCTAGTAGTGATTTTATTCAAAACGAAAAAAAAATTTCAAACTTTAAACGATTTTGGCATTTAATTAAACCATATCGAAATGAATCACTTCAAGCATTAATTGGTGCTATTTTGTATACTCTTTTAGGATTATCTCTTTCGATTTATGTACAAAAAATTGTAGATCAAGTATTAGTGGAAGAAGATCTTCGTTTATTGCAACTTATGAGTATTGGAATGTTAGTGATAATGTTAATTCAATTTATATTAAGTAATATTAAATCAATTATTGCTTTACAAACTGGTCAGAAAATAGACATTAGACTTATTTTAGGGTATTATAGACACCTTATTTCTTTGCCTATGCGTTTCTTTGATACAATGCGTACTGGAGAAATATTAAGTAGAATTAGTGATGCAGTAAAAATACGACTTTTTGTAAATGACGTGGCACTAGGCTTAATTGTAAACATTTTTATTCTTTTCTTCTCTTTACTATTAATGTTTTTCTATAATACTAAACTTGCTTTATTTTCCTTATTAATTATTCCATTTTATTTTATAATTTACCTAATAAGTAATCAGTTTCATAAACGATGGCAAAGAATTCTTATGGAACAATCTGCTCAACTTGAAAATCAGTTGGTTGAATCTATTGATGCGGCGGCTACAATAAAACGATTTGGTTTAGAATCGTTTACACAACAAAAAACTGAAAATAAATTTATGCATCTTATGCAATCTGTTTATTCAAGTAGCATTTACGGAATTTATATTGGAAATACAACGGAGTTATTTACAAAAATATTTACAGTTCTGGTATTATGGATTGGTAGTATTCTTGTAATAAAGCACCAACTTAGTCCTGGAGAGTTATTGTCCTTTTATGCCCTAATAGGATATTTTACTGGACCAGTTGCTTCTTTAATTACTTCAAATAAAAGTATTCAAGATGCATTAATTGCAACCGACCGTTTATTTGAAATTATTGATTTGGAAAAAGAAACAGATATTAAATATCCAATACATCTAAGTAATACTAATTTAGGTGATATTGAGTTCAAAAATATCTACTTTAAATATGGTACTAGAGTAACTGTGTTTGAAGACTTATCTTTAATTATACAAAAGGGTAAATCAACTGCAATAGTTGGTGAAAGTGGAAGTGGAAAATCAACCTTGCTTTCTTTAATACAAAAACTATATCCGCTTGAAAGTGGCGTAATTACAATTGGTGGTTATGATATAAAACAATTAAACATTCAAAATTTAAGATCTTTAATTTCAGTAGTTCCACAAAATATTGACTTATTTGTTGGAACAATAATTGAAAATATTGCTATTGGTGTTTATCAACCTGACCTCAAACAAATTCATTTTTTATCACAATTGTTAGGTATTGATACTTTTATTAATTCATTGCCAGATTCTTATGAAACTATTTTGAGTGAGCAAGGCATTAATTTTTCTGGAGGACAACGGCAAAGACTTGCCATAGTTAGAGCATTATACCGCAACCCGGAAATTCTTATTTTAGATGAAGCAACAAGTAACTTAGATGCTATAAGCGAACAAAAAATTCAAGAAGGACTAAAGTGGTTTAGTAGCAATGGCAAAACGATAATAATAATAGCTCATCGACTTTCAACAATTAAAAATTGTGATAAAATCATAGTCTTTAAAAATGGTAAATTAATG
This sequence comes from Sphingobacteriia bacterium, assembly GCA_031422175.1. Lineage (GTDB taxonomy): Bacteria > Bacteroidota > Bacteroidia > Chitinophagales > Chitinophagaceae > Sediminibacterium. The sequence goes on from JANOQC010000205.1 coordinate 2,831, forward strand.
GAAGAAGGCAATCACGAATTTCTATTATCATTAAATGGAGAATACAGTAATCTAATTATGAGTAATACTAGCTAAACCTGCCTGCATTATTTATTTCACCAACCCCTCTATCACTTTCGCAAAATGCGCATGCTCCAATACATGAATCTTTGCAGCTAAGTCCGCCAGAGTATCACCAGGTTCCACTAAGCATTGCGCCTGAAATACTATATCTCCCTCATCATAATGTTCATTCACATAATGGATGGTAATTCCACTCTCTTTTTCTCCCGCTGCTATCACTGCCTCATGTACCCTCATTCCATACATTCCCTTTCCACCAAATTTGGGTAATAATGCCGGATGAATATTTACCATCTTTCTTGGGTAAGCTGCTACCAATTCTGCAGGTATTTTCCAAAGAAAACCAGCCAAAACAATAAAATCGATATTTCGCTGTTTTAGGGCAAAAATGCAGCTATTAGGGCCAAAAAAGCCATCTTTTTCTACTAAAATAGCCTCAATTCCCCATTTTTTGGCAATTTCTAAAACCCCTGCACCCGTTTTATTGCATACAATTAACAACACCTGTGCATGCAAATTTCCGCTAAAATGTTCAATCATTTTTTCGGCATTGGTTCCAGTTCCAGAAGCAAAAATGGCTATCTGTTTCATCTTTTCTTACTCATGGTATGCCAAATTCGTGTAAGGTATTGTTTAAAAAAAGGAAACTGCCCAAATGGTATACTAACTGCCAACACGCAAAGTGGCCACAATAAAGTTACCAGTACAATGTAAATAAGTACATATTCCGTTCCTCGCTCAATTGGCGAATAAGACAATAATTTTTTGGCTACCCAACTGCAGCTACTTCCTCCAATAGCAAACGTAGAGAAAATTAATGTAAACTGAAACCAGCTCACTTTCCACTTTTCTTTTAACCTTGTAAACATGGCGCGAAGTTGCTTTAAAAATTTCAGTAATACAGTAAAAAAACTATGACTATTCTCTCCTAAAATAAAAAAAAGAGACGCTTTGTTTAATTTGATAGAATAATTGCAAAAAAAGTTAGAACTGAATGAGTATTTGTCACGCTTGTATCATATTTTTGCATCCGTTCAAGGATATTTTTCCTCACCAGAACCATCGAAGAGCATATGACATTGCCTAGACCTATAGCCAAAACCAGCCTAACGGCTCTCTTTTTTCTCTTAAGTATTTGTTTGAGTGTTGCAGTAAAAGCCCAAGATGGCAAAGCACTTTTTAGTGCCAATTGCGCCTCTTGCCATGCTGTTCACAAGAACTTAACTGGTCCAGCTCTTGCTGGCGTTGAAGACCGCTGGCCCAACAAAGACCATCTATATTCTTGGATTCGCAACAGTGCCGCTTTCTTAAAAACTGGTGATGCTTACGCCAATAATTTGTACAACGAGTACAATAAAACGGCCATGAATGCATTCCCTAATTTAAAAACCGAGGAAATAGATGCCATTCTTACATACGTAAAATCTGTTCCTGTTCCGGGTGCTGGTGGCGCTGCTGCTGGTGCAGTAGATCCTAGTGCTGCCAAAGGAGCTGAGGAAGACAATACTTTATTATTTGGAATTCTTACTTTAGTTCTTGCCGTTGTTGCTTTTATAATGCTTCAAGTAAACGCTAACTTAAAGCGTTTATCCGACGAGAAAACAGGCCAACCTTTCTTAGAACCAATTCCTGCATGGAGAAACAAAACGTATATTACTTTAGCAACCGTTATTTTATTTGTTGCAGGTGGTTACCTCACTACTAAAGGTGCGATGGGCTCAGGCAGATCCAAAGACTATCAACCTATTCAACCTATTTATTATTCGCATAAAGTGCACGCTGGCGTTAACCAAATTAATTGTCAATATTGCCATACTGGTGTTTATCAAGGTAAGCAAGCCACTTTCCCTTCGGTGAATGTTTGTATGAACTGTCACCTAGCCATCAATGAATACAAGGGTGAGAAAATGTATGACGAAGCTGGTGCGGAAGTAGATGGTACTGCTGAAATTAAAAAATTATACAAATACGCTGGCTTCGAAGAAGGCAAACCATGGGATGCTACAAAAGCCAAACCTATTGAGTGGGTGCGCATTCACAATCTTCCAGACCATGTTTATTTTAACCATGCTCAACACGTTAAAGCAGGCCAAGTTGCTTGCCAAACCTGCCATGGAGAAATTCAAAAAATGGGTGAAGTAAAACAGTTTACCGATCTCAGCATGGGCTGGTGTGTTAACTGTCACCGCGAAACCAAAGTGCAGTTTAAAGACAATGGTTTCTACAGCATTTATGAAAAATACCACCAAGACCTTAAATCAGGTAAGATCGATAGTACCAAAGGTATTACGGTGGAAAAAATTGGTGGTACGGAGTGTCAAAAATGTCATTATTAACCCCCCAGCCCCCTAAAGGGGGAGCAAGGTTAATATAAGTAATTAATAGCATAGGTTAAGTTGAATAATATTAAATAACGGTTTTAAATATCCCCTTTAGGGGTTAGCGGTTCATTATGGAGCAAAAAAAGCACTGGCAAAGTTTTGGCGAGCTGAATCAGTCTGAAGCGTATAACAAAGACGTTAAAGATGAGTTTAAAGAAGATTTGCCCTTCGATGCAGCAGATGATGGTAAGGGTTTTTTAGATGCCAAAGCGCCCCGTAGGGACTTTCTGAAATATTTAGGTTTCAGCACTGCAGCAGCAGCCGCCGCAGCAAGTTGCGAAATGCCTATTAAAAAAGCTATTCCTTTTGCCAATAAGCCAGAAGATGTAGTGCCGGGTATTGCAAAATATTATGCAACTACTTATGTACAAGACGGCGACGCAGTAAGCGTTCTAGCCAAAGTACGTGATGGTCGTCCTATAAAAATAGAAGGAAACAACCTTTGCCCAATTACCAAAGGAGGTACCTCTGCAAGAGTGCAAGCTTCGGTATTGGATTTATATGATACTGCACGCTTACGTTTTCCTACCATTGATGGAAAAGAAGTAACGTTTGAGGCTGCTGATAAAGCGATTGGTTCAATGTCTGGTCCGGCGGTTATTTTAACCAGTACCATTACATCTCCTTCTACTAAAGCGGTCATTGCACAATTCTTGGCTAAATTCCCCGGTAGCAAGCATGTTACCTATGATGCAGTTTCTTACAGTGCTTTATTATCAGCAAATGAAGCTACATACGGACAAAGAGCTATTCCTTCTTATCATTTTGATAAAGCAAAAGCCATTGTAAGTTTGGGTGCCGATTTCTTAGGTACCTGGCTCAGCCCTATTGAATTTTCCAAACAATATGCTGTTGGCAAAAAGCTAGATGAGAAGAAACCTGAAATGAGTAAGCATATTCATTTTGAATCGGTTGCTTCATTAACTGGTGCTAATGCAGACGAAAAATATTTACACCGCCCTTCTGAAACCGCTGCTATTGCTGCTGCTTTATTAAGTGCAGTAAATGGTGGAGAAGTTAGTGGTATTGCCGATGCTAAATTAAAAGAAGGCATAGTAAAAGCCGCTAAAGCCTTGAATGCCCATAAGGGTGCTGCATTGGTGGTTGCGGGTAGCAACGATATAAATGTTCAAATTATAGTCAACGCAATTAATAATGCAATTAACGCTGGTGGTGCTACCATCAACTGGGCTACTACCAATAACACACGTGCGGGTATTGATGCAGATATGACCAAGTTGGTTGAAGAAATGAATGCAGGATCTGTATCCACTTTACTGATTCACGGAGCCAACCCAGTTTATTCTTGGCACCAAGCTGACAAATTTAAAGCAGGTCTGAAAAAAGTAACCACAGTGGTTTCTTTCTCCTCTAAAGTGGATGAAACTGCTGAGTTGTGCAAGTTTGTTTTACCTGATCATAACTTTTTAGAAAGTTGGGGTGATGCAGAATCTAAAACAGGTTACTTCTCTTTTATTCAACCTACTATTTATCCTTTATTCAAAACACGCCAATGGCAAGACAGTCTTTTAAAATGGGCTGGCGCATCAGATGATTATTTGGCTTTCCTCAAAAATTTCTGGGCTGCTAAATTAGGCGGCGTTTCTGGATGGGATAAAGCTTTACAAGACGGAATTTTTACCACAGCAACAGATACAGTTTCTGCTGGAAATTTTAATGGCGCTGCTGTTGCGGCCTCTGTTACTGCCGCAAATGCAAGTAAAAAAGGTGGTAAAGTAGAATTGGTACTCTATCAAAAAGTAGGTATCGGTGCTGGCCAAGGTGCTTCTAATCCTTGGTTACAAGAATTACCTGATCCGGTTACTCGTGCCACTTGGGATAACTACGTAGTTGTTTCTCCTGCAATGGCAAGAACCTTGCTCAATATCGATTTAAACAACGGTGGCCAGGCTGATGCATACGAAGTTAATCCTCCAAAAAAAGTAGTAAAAGTTACAGTAGATGGTAAAACCATCGAGCTTCCTACATTGATTATTCCTGGTACTCACCCCGATACTATTGGTATTGCAGTTGGTTATGGAAGGTCTGCTAAAATGGGTAAGTCGGCCGACAATGTTGGTAAAAATGCTTTCCCTTTAGCTTGTTCTAATGGAACAACGGTAAACTACTTTTGTGGAGACGTAAGCATCACACTTACCGATGAAAAATATCCTGTTGCGCTTACGCAAACACATAGCCGTTACGATACTGCTCAAGGCAATCGTACCGAAGTAATGAAGGAATTAACACTTGCCGAATACAAGCATAATCCAACTGAAATTCGCGATGAGCGTGAAACAGAATTAAAACCTTGGGGCGGCTTAGAAAAATTTGAA
>JANOQC010000206.1:0-17510 GCA_031422175.1 Sphingobacteriia bacterium
TGCGCGACCGGGGTCGACCACCGAACTTTGTACTGCAGCTAACTGCCTCGTGGAGGTTCGATCCCTCCCCCTACAGCTTTAAAAACCTCTTATTTGATTGATAATCAATTAAATAAGAGGTTTTTTATTTGTGCTATGTAAATCTACAGGTATCACTAACTATTTTTTTCATTTAGTAGGCTAATTGAGTCTTCTAAATAGTGTCTTCTAATTGAACCTTGTTGGTTTATAGTTCCCCCATTTAATTTTTTCCCTGGAACTTCCCTTCCCATAAATAATAGAGCCTATTAGTTTTAGCGATTTCAATGAGCTTAGGGCATCTTGGTAATCCTTTATATAGCTTCCAAAAAACACCAAATAATCAGCCTTGTCTCTTTTGTTATACTTTGTAGCGCAATAAATTTGTGAATGACAAAATGGGGAGCCTTCAATCTCATTAAAACCATATCAATACAAAATGTATAACTGGATTGGCGTTATAATCTATTTAGATAAGCTAGTGTTCTAGCCGATACTGCCATGTATTATTTGGTGAAAATGAAATAGCTGGCATTTGAATTAAACGAGAAGAAATTTATCATTCGGGCTAAATTATAAGCTTCACAAGCCAAGCTTACTCAAGTAAAAACAACTGAATTACTTAAAGAGCAAAACACAGTATTGGATTTCCAGCAAGGCTAGATGTTGGAATAATGGTCATTTTATCGCTGTTGTGCTTCACCTAGGCTGGACAATCATTGCTGTACTTTTGTTTGTTAACTTGTACTTTTATATCTTTAATAAGCAGCGGTGCCGGGCTGGACATTCAATGAATACAAGCACAGAAGCAAGCCCTTTCCGTTGGTGCGAAATTCGTCAGCTGTAGATATTTTTCAGTGCTACAATAGTGAAATAGTATTTACATAAAATAATACGATATACATCATGAAGTATAAAATAATATTTTTGATTTTATTTTTTATTTGCGTAGTACTCGGGTTTATTCTATACTTTAATAAAATGGAAAATAGTTTACCAAAAACCGTAAGCTATAATTTTCATATCCGCCCAATACTTTCCGACAAATGTTTTAAATGTCATGGCCCCGATGCCAGTAATAGAGCCGCTCAATTAAGGTTGGATATGGCTGAATATGCCTATGCCCCTCTTGAAGAAACAAAAGGTGCATTTGCCATTATTCCTGGCAAACCTGAAGAATCGGAATTGTATAAAAGAATTTCATCTGATGATACTTCTTATATGATGCCATCTCCCGAAGCACATTTGGGTAGACTTTCATCCTATGAAATAGCATTGTTTAAAAAATGGATTTCGCAAGGAGCAAAATATCAAACACATTGGGCTTTTACTGCTCCAATAAAAAAATCGATACCTGCAATTGAATATACAAGTGGGGTTAAAAACGAAATTGATTATTTTATCGTAAGAAAACTTGAGGAAAAGGGATTAAAAGCTAATGAAGAGGCAGATAAAGAAAGACTGCATAAAAGAGTGGCAATGGATATCACTGGGCTTCCTCCATCCATTGATATGATGGATAAATTTTTAAATGATCATTCAGTAAATGCATATGAAAAAATGGTGGATCAATTGTTGATCACACCACAGTATGGAGAAAAGATGGCTGTACATTGGCTTGATGTGGCAAGGTATGCCGACAGTTATGGTTACCAAGATGATAATATCAGAACTCAATGGCCATGGAGAGATTGGGTGATTCACGCGTTTAATAAAAACATGCCTTATGATCAGTTTCTTACCTGGCAAATTGCTGGGGATATGTTACCCAATGCTTCAAAAGAACAAATTTTAGCTACTGGTTTTTTTCGCAATCATAAATACACCGAAGAAGGGGGCGTAATACCCGAGGAATACCGGATGGAATATTTGATTGATAAAACAAAAACATTTGGTAAGGGTATTCAGGGTATCACCATTGAATGTGCTCAATGCCACGATCATAAATACGATCCTTTTAAACAGAAAGACTATTATTCCTTACTAGCATTTTTTAATAATACCAAAGAAAAAGGATATGAGGGAGATGTAAGTATTTCCAAGCCTGCAAAATATCCAATCTTAAAAATAAGCGATGAGGAAGTAAAAAATATATTGACATTCATCAATAAAAAAGATACTGGAATGATGACCGTATCTGTAATGGCTGAAGATACAATTCGTAAAACCTATTTATTAGATCGCGGAGTGTATGATAAACCAAATACGGAAGCATTAGTTCCTTCTGCTATTCCTGCGGTGATGAAGTTTGATGATAAAAAATATGAACGTAATAGGATCGGTTTAGCCAAATGGACTACTGATAAAAATAATCCATTAACAGCAAGGGTTTTTGTAAATCAAATTTGGCAGGAGTTCTTTGGTATAGGTATTGTAAAAACTTCAGGCGACTTTGGTATGCAAGGAGAATTACCTTCGCATCCTGAATTACTCGACTGGCTTGCAGTAGATTTTATGGAACATGGATGGAACATTAAACGGTTGGTAAAACTAATCGTAATGTCTGCTACTTATAAACAATCTGCTAATATCTCTGATGAAAAACAAAAGAAAGATCCCGATAATATTTATTTATCAAGAGGTCCAAGAAACAGGTTGACTGCCGAATTTATTCGGGATATATTATTAAGTAGCAGTGGCTTATTAATCAAAACAATTGGTGGCCCAAGTGTAAAGCCTTATCAACCGAAAGGTTTATGGGAAGGAGCTACATCAGGTAGAGGCGTGTTGGCAAGTTATAAACAGGATAAAGGAGATAACTTATACCGAAGAGGCATGTACACTTTTATTAAGTTAACGCTTCCTCCCCCTGGTATGTCTTTATTTGATGCTAGCAACCGCGACCAATGTGAAGTTAAACGTTCTAAAACCAATACTCCATTACAAGCTTTAATAATGATGAATGACCCTACTGTTTTAGAAGCATCAAGGGTTTTGGCTCAACGATTGATGAGTGAACCATCCTCTTCAGAAGAAAAAATACAAAAGGCATTTCGTTCAATTATTTGCAGGAAATCGAGTAAAAAAGAAAATGATATTCTTATCAGTTATTTTAAAGATCAAATATTGCTATTTCAGCAAAAAAAATTAAATGTAAATGTAACCTTACAAGTGGGCGAATATCAAAAAACTGTGATAGCAGATAATATTAGTTTTGCAGCCTTGATTAAAACAATCAATACAATTTATAATATGGAAGAAGCCATCACAAAAAGTTGACCATGAACAAAGAATTATTAGAAAACAGTTTAAACCTAAATAGGCGTAAATTTTTATCAAAATTAAGTTTGGGTATTGGAAGTGCTGCTTTAGGCTCCTTATTAATTCCTGATTTGTTCAGTGGCAAACTCAATGAAGAAACATTAATGGCGGGTCTTCCACATTTTGCACCCAAGGCAAAAAGAATTATTTATTTGTTTCAAAATGGTGCACCATCTCAACTGGATTTATTTGATTACAAACCTAAACTGCAGGAAATGTTTGGGCAAGATCTTCCGGAATCTATTCGTATGGGGCAACGTTTAACAGGTATGACAGCCGACCAAAAAAAATTTCCTTTAGCAGGAACTATTTTTAATTTTAAACAATATGGCAAAACAGGAGCATGGTTTAGCGAACTGCTTCCTTACATGGCTTCTATAGCGGATGATTTTTGCATTGTTAAATCTTTATTTACTGAAGCAATTAATCATGACCCTGCTTTAACATTTTTTCAAACGGGCGCACAGGTTGGCAATCGACCTAGTATGGGATCTTGGTTAAGTTATGGTTTAGGGAGCGAGAACAAAAATTTACCAGCATTTTGTGTATTGCTGTCCAAAGGAGAAGGCAATGGACAAGGCGTGTATTCAAAATTATGGACAAATGGATTTTTAGATTCCATTCATCAAGGGGTACAGTTTAGTAGTGGTGATAATCCGGTTTTATATCTTAATAACCCTGAAAGTATCAGCAAAGACGAGCGGAGAAAAATGCTGGATAAAGTAAAGGAGTTAAATGAAGAGTCTTATAAAACATTTGGTGATCCTGAGATAAATACAAAGATTCAGCAGTATGAAATGGCATTCCGAATGCAAACTGCTGTGCCCGAAATAACAGACATGACCAAGGAGCCTGAAAGTATTATCAAAATGTATGGACCTGAATGTTTGGTCCCAGGTACTTATGCAGCAAATTGTTTATTGGCCCGTAAGCTTTCCGAGAACGGTGTTCGTTTTGTTCAATTATATCATCAAGGATGGGATGGACATAATAATCTACCTGGGCAAATTAAAGGGCAATGTCAGGATGTAGACCAGGCAAGTGCTGCATTAATTACCGATTTAAAACAGCGGGGCTTATTAGATGAAACACTGGTGATTTGGGGTGGAGAATTTGGTAGAACAAATTATTGTCAGGGTACATTAACAAAAGATAATTATGGTAGAGATCATCACCCAAGGTGTTTTACAATTATGATGGCCGGAGGCGGGGTAAAACCTGGCGTGTATGGCGAAACAGATGAGTTTGGTTATAACATAACTAAAAACCCAGTACATGTGAATGACTTTCATGCTACGGTATTAAAGCTGATGGGGTTGAACCATGAACAATTGACCTTTAAACATTTAGGAAGGAGGTATCGGTTAACTGATGTTGCTGGTAAAGTAGTTAGTGGAATAATTGCATAATATTTTATGCTCACTCTGTATAATCTATAGAAATATATTTATGAACCGTAAACAATTTCTCGAACAAACTGCAATAGTAACTTGTGGGCTGGCATGTATGCCCACCTTATTGTCTTCAAAACAAAAAGCGGAAATTATTTTAGGGCACAACAATAAACAATATCGTATTGATACAAAATGGGGCGGATTGGATTTTAATCGCTACCCTGTAAAAGATTGTCATGAAATGGTTCAAGACAGCAAAGGAAGAATTATTCTACTCACCAACGAAATAAAAAATAATGTAATCATCTACGATAAAAAAGGAAAACTGATTACAACATGGGGTAGTGAATATCCAGGGGCTCACGGTTTAACGCTATTTAATGAAAATGGCGAAGAAGTTTTATTTATTTCAGACAATAATAGACACCAAGTAATTAAGACTACATTAGATGGAAAGGTTTTATTAACGCTGAATTATCCAAGAGAAACAGGTGAATATAATATGGCAGAAGATTATGTGCCCACTGAAACCGCCATTGCTCCAAACGGCGATATTTATGTTACAGACGGTTATGGAAAAGACTTTATTATTCAATACAATCATAAAGGCGAATATATCAGGCATTGGGGTGGAAGGGGTGAAGAAGCCAAACATGTAAAAAATGCACATGGTATTTGTTATGACAATCGGGATAGCTCTAATCCAGTACTGATTGTTACTTCGAGAGAACAGAATGCATTTAAAAGATTTACGTTGGATGGGCAATATATTGATACTATTTCTTTGCCTGGTGCATGGGTTTGTCGCCCAGTTATTAAAGGTGATTTTTTATACGCTGCTGTACTACAAAGTCATAGCAGACAAGGGCAACAATCTGGGTTTGTAACTATATTGGATAAAAACAATAAAGTAGTTTCCAATATTGGTGGAAGTGAACCAGTTTATAGTAATAATGTTCCTGATGAAATGTATCAAACTATTAAGGCTTTTCAATATCCGCATGATGTTTGTATTGATGATGAAGAAAATTTATATGTAGCACAGTGGAATTCAGGCCATGTTTATCCTTACAAATTAATGCCAATTGTTAAATGAAAAGCAGCATTTTGTTATACTTACTCTGTATTTCATTTTCTCTTTTTGCGCAGGATACTTTCCGCTTAGCGCCACCATTACTAAAATATGCTTCTGTTTTCTTCTCCAATAAAGCTATCGTTGAAATAAAATTTGCACAAAGAGGAACTGTAGTCCATTACAACTTGAATGATCAGGAACCAACAGAACTCGATCCGATTTATACCAAGCCTTTGCTTATTAAAAATAATTTTACAAGACTAACAGCAAAAGTATTTGGGAATGGTTTCTATGCATCTGAAACAATTGCTGCAACTTTTATTAGAGATGGTAAGACAATTCAGTCAATAGTACAAACTTCGCCAAATATACTATATCCTGGGAGTGGTGTAAATACGTTAAAAGATAATATAGGAGGGAGCAATGAGCTCACCAATAATACTTGGATGGGTTATAACTGCGACACGGTTACTGTTTCATTAAATCTCAAAAAAAAACAGGTAATAGATAAAGTATTGCTTCATTTTTTTCAGAATGAAAGTAGCTGGATATTTCTTCCTGAAGAAATTATTGTATTTTGGTTTGATAATAGCACTAATAGTTTTCAGCCATTTGGAGATGAAAAAATATTCACAGATAAGGAAAACTTAGGACCTCAATGTATCAATCGGATTATTGAAATAAAAAGCAGCATCAATACTGATAAGATCTTGATAAAAATTGTGGTACAAAAAAAAATCCCATCATGGCATCCTGCAAAAGGGGCCCATGCATGGATGTTTATCGATGAAATAAAAGTATATTAGTTTATGCAACGCTTCAGAAATATTGTATTCAACATTAGCTTTGGCATCAACTGTCTGCTGCTATTTCTTTTGATCTTTGAAAACAAGATAGTTATACCTGCTTGGCTTCAGGTGATAGGACGCATGCATCCCTTAATGCTTCATTTTCCAATTACACTGTTGTTATTGTATATTTTCTGGACATTTTTTATAGTAAAGAGAAATTCAAAAAATGAGCTATTTGATATTATGGGTAACTGGTTATTGTTAATAGCTGCATTATCAGCTGCTACGACTGCAATAATGGGACTATTTCTTTCAAAAGAAGCTGGGTATGAATCCGAGTCTTTACAATTGCACAAATGGAGTGGTATATTCGTTTCTATTATTAGTTTTATTTGGTATTCATACCAGCATAAAATAAAAAGGATTAATTGGCTAAATATTTCAATAGCAGGTATAAGTTTCACAGCCATTATTTTTACCGGACATTTGGGTGCCGAAATTTCACATGGAAATAATTTTTTGTTGGCTCCTGTAATACCTGAGAAATTGCAACAAAAAGTTTTAATGGAAAATGCTGCTATATATACTAATATGGTACAGCCTATTTTGAAATCTAAATGCTACTCTTGCCATAATACTAAAAAAGCAAATGGTCAGCTGATAATGGAAACAGAAACGCTTTTATTAAAAGGAGGGAAAAGCGGAAAACTATGGAATAATACTCAAGCTGGCTATGGGTTATTATTAAACAGAGTTCATTTGCCTACTGATGCAAAAAAGCATATGCCTCCGGTAGGAAAACCGCAATTGACTGAACAGGAAATTAACATATTATATTCATGGATAAAAAGCGGAGCTAACTTTAAAACTAAAGTGATTGATCTGGCTGAAAATGATACACTTCGTATAATTGCTAATACACTTTTTAATACTATTGAAACAGACGATTATGATTTTCCTGCAGCAGATGATAAAAAAATTAAAAATCTACATGCTAATTATAGAGTTGTAGCTCCACTTGCTAAAGGATCACCAGCATTGAATGTAGCATTTTTTAGTGCACAATCTTATTTACCTGAACAATTGAAGGAATTGCTTTTAGTGAAAGAGCAGGTGGTGAGTTTAAGTTTAAATAAAATGCCCATAAAAGATGAGGAATTAAAAATAATTGGTCAATTCACTAACTTGAGAAAGCTTAATCTTTCCTTTACGCTAATCACTGGTGCAATGTTTAATGAATTGAATAATTTGAAAGAACTCCGGCAATTAACTTTATCCGGAACTTTAATACAAAAGAACGATATACTAAAACTATCCTCTCTCACAAAACTCTCTCATATCTATATTTGGAACACTTCATTAACAGAAGCTGATATATCTACTTTAAAAAAAATATTGAATAATATAACTTTCGAAAAAGGATTTAAAGGCGATACAACTATTTTAAAATTAACGCCTCCAATTCTTTTAAACGAAGAGCAAATTATTAATACACCTATAATCCTTAAATTAAAACATTATGTAAACGGTGCTAGTATCCGATATACTTTGGATGGAACCACGCCCGACAGTATTGCTTCAAAGGAATATAGCAATGACATTATATTAACAAATAACACCACAGTTAAAGCAAAAGCATTCAAAAAGGGCTGGATAAGCAGTACAGTAATGGAAAATTATTTTTTCAGCTCAAAATATAAAGCAGATTCTGCATTAAACCTGATGCCTGCTGATGATCAGTATAATGGTGATGGACCTAAAACTTTAATTGATCTTGTTAAAGGAGAATTAGGGAATTTTAAAAGTGGGAAATGGCTGGGCTTTCGAAGTAATAAAATGGAGTCTTTACTTTATTTTACTTCTAGCATAAATGTAAAAAGCGTAACACTTAGTTCATTAATAGATATTGGCGGCTATATTATGCCCCCCTTATCTATAGAAGTTTGGGGTGGCAATGAACCAGCTCATTTAAAACTACTGAGCCGTATTAAGCCAGAACAGCCTATTATGTTACAACCCGCATACTTAAAGGCTTTTGAATTATCATTTGTACCTGTCAAGGTAAAATATTTAAAAGTTGTTGCTGTTCCTGTAGCAAAACTCCCTATATGGCACCCAGGTAAAGGCGATAGAGGTTGGGTGTTTTCAGATGAAGTATTTGTTAATTGATTATTGTGCCATATTCTCTGATTTGCAAATTGTTTTAATGATAAAACGATTTGTTATTTCCTTCTCTTTTGGAAACTGACAGTCAAATTTTATTACATGTTTTCCAATACTTAGATTTGGAATTGTTTTCGTTACCACAATTTCCTTTACGAAGCTTCCTTTCTTGTTGTACACTTTAATACTGCTGCCATCGCAAACTATGGAATTTCCAGCCTCATAATCACCCGCTAATTCCAGTGTATAATAACCATCCAACTCTATCCGTGGGTTACTTATACTTCCTTCTTTTCCCATAAAGGTTAAATTAAAATTCAACGGTTGTTCAATTGCTGTATGCTCAAATTCCCATTGCGATGAGGCAGGTTCTCCTGGTTGAAGACTTTTTTTCTCATGTGTAAAATTGAATTTTTTAAATGGGAATAGCTTCCATTCTTTATTATTTTTTTCGAGACGAAAATCGTTTTCAGGGTTTTTTAAACGATTAATTTGATCGGCTGTGAAAATGTTTGATCTGTAGGCTTCTTGCCAAAGTTTAACCAAAGCGAGTAATTTAGCCGTATTCGGATTTTTTGTAAGGCTCTCATATCGAGCTACCAATGCAAAACCTGCATGATAACCAGCTGCTCGGGCCATCATCCACTCAATGTCTTCTGCTGTAGTTGTTGATGACAGTAAAAACCAACCCAGCATATTTGGCATGTAATTACGTTCTAAAAAGGGTTGATTCTCTAAACGATAATCGCCTTGTGATTCTCTAAATCCGCCATACCATGGCTCTCCCCAATTCCAATAATGACTGAGATGCCAGTAGTAATGGTAAGAGCGACTGGTTCCATTTACCAAAGTATGTTTTGTGTCTTTGATTACTTTGTCTGCAAACATTTGCATTCCATATTCGCCTTCACCAGCCGATAAACAACCCTCATGCCCGTCAAAATCCATATGCGAAACACCTGTTTCTGTAAAAAAACGACCAAGATTTTGAGCGATTTCTTGTTGTAATTCGAAATTTGGAAACAATGTATTGTACGGGTAATCGAATAACATTCCGGCTATTTCTCCCTTGAGGTGTTCACTTGCCTTGGTTCCAAACATACCTCGCTGACAATCTAATAATTGATAAGGTTCTTGTGTCGAAACTTTACTAAATCGAATAATTTCATCGCCAATTTTTACTGCATGAAGAGTACTAGATGAAATGTTTTTAAAATATTGATCAGAAAGCACTGGTATCTCTTTAGCATTTGCGCTAATATTATTTGTTAAAACAGATGAGCCAGTGATTGAAAGTCTTTTGTCGGGCAAGGGTGTTACATAAGGATCATTTGTATTAATAAAAGTACTTAGTGTATGCACGCCAATTCTGATTCCCATTTTAGTTGCCTTTTCCACACAATTTTTCATACCTGCTAATCCGTTTGGAAACGAAATAGTATCTAAAATAAAATGACCCCAAGACTTAAATGGTCCTTCATGATAAAGTGATGCCAATCCTGCTTGACGGGTATAATCCAACATTGCATCCACTGTATTCTCATTAAAATCAGCGATCAAATAGGCCCTTCCTGTTTCAGGTGATTGTTTAAACCAAACACCATTAATGAGGGCATGTGGTAGACTTTCTTCCACTTCGATTGTTCCAATATGAGATAGTACTTGTGATTCTTCACTTCCAAAAATGGCTATTTTTGAACCAATGGTTGTTTCTTTTGGAATGGCTTTTACGGGCATTTCTGAACGGCCCCAAACTGATTGTTTTCTATCATTTGATCGATCTAAGCTATAACATTGTAAACTACTTCCGTAGGTTTGTACAATTGCCGTTGAACCTCTAGAATCATTCGAACCATCCGAATTACTCAAAACACCACCAATTGTTTTTGCATTTAAAGATTGAATGCCGATAGCATATTCACCATCCCGAACAATCCCAATCACTTCTCCAATTGTTTTGTTGATGATTAAAGGATAGGGACCCCATACCACTGCGTTCACCTTATCAATAGTACTTAGTTTTACTAATTCAAAACTTACATGTGTTTTCTTTTGAATCACTCTTACTTGGGCTGTAATATTTGCAAGCTTATAAACAAGTGAAATGATTCCGGATTTTATTGTAGCTTTTGTAGGTTCATACCAATTGTTATTCACGCGAATTTGTAATAACGGTGCTCTTTCGCTGATGGTTAGATAATTTTTTTTAGTACTTAATCTTAACAATCCAATGAGCTGACCTTTGGCTGATAATTTTATGCTAAATTGATCGGACTTTAAATTAATTTCTTGCGAGAAACTATTTAAACATAGTTGCAGGAGTATTGAAAAAATGCAAATTATTTTTTTCATAAATAAGTGCTTATGTAAGTTAAAGGGCAATTGCTTTTTATTTTGAAGCACTTGTTTGGATATTTGATAAAACATTTGTTGCCACCAAAAATATTATGTTTTTTTTGATATTATTGAAGTTTAATTTTTGTATTGGGTTGATTAATTTACAGAAACATAGAAAAAAAGAGAAGATAATCGATAAGTTGCTTAAATTACAATTATGCTTAAAAAATGGCTAACTATTGTTACTGTATTGTTTACTCTAAATTGTGCAAAAGCGCAACAAAAAATTGATCCTGCATCTATAAAAGATAAAATGCAATGGTTTGCCGATGCCAAGTTGGGAATTTTTATACATATAGGTATTTATGCAGTAAATGGTATTGATGAATCATGGGCTTTTCATAATAAAAAAATCAGCCATGCTGATTATATGAAACAGGTAAAGGGTTTTACCCTTAAAAATTATAATCCAGCGCAATGGGCCGATTTGATAAAAGAAAGCGGTGCCCGATATTCAGTTATTACCACCAAACACCACGATGGAGTGGCGATGTACGACACAAAAATGAATGACCTTAGCAGCGTTAAAGCAACTCCTGCAAAAAAAGATATGATACAACCATTTTTTGAAGAATTGCGAAAAAGAAATATTAAATGTGGTGCATATTATTCACTAATTGATTGGTCGTATAACGACTATCCGGGTTTTTTAAAAGATAGTTCTCGGTATTTAGTAAAAAAAGATTATGATAGGTGGAACAGATTTCGAAATTTCTTTCAGGGACAAATAAAAGAACTCAGCACACAGTTTAAACCAGATTTGTGGTGGTTTGATGGCGACTGGGAACATAGTGCCGAAGAGTGGGAATCAGAAAAAGTACGATCTATCATTTTATCCAATAATCCTTCTGCTATTATTAATGGACGGCTGCAAGGATATGGTGATTATGCAACTCCTGAACAAAATTTTCCGGTAACAAGGCCGCCAGTAAATTGGTGGGAACTTTGTATGACTACCAATGATAACTGGGGCTTTCATCATGATAATAACTGGAAAACACCTTATGAAGTAATTTCCATTTTTGTGGATGCAGTTGCCAATGGTGGAAACCTGTTACTTGATATGGGCCCCAAAGAAGATGGTACAATTCCTGAAGAACAAATAAATGTTTTAAAAGAATTGGGTGCATGGAATAAAAGAAATGGGGAAGCCATTTTTAATAGTGTCGGAGGGATACCACAAGGCCATTATTATGGACCATCTACATTGTCAAAAGATTCTACTACACTGTACTTATTTGTGCATGGAAAAACCAACGGCCATTTAATGTTAAAAGGATTGGATAACAAAATTGAAAGTATTACAGTGTTAGGTAACAACAAAAAACTTGAGCACAAGATTGTTGGTAAAATTTCCTGGAGCCATGTACCAGGTTTGGTATATATAGATGTTCCAGAAGGAGTGCAGGATAAATACATAACGGTATTAAAACTAAAATTAGATAAAGCTTTAAAACTTTACCGTGGGCAGGGTGGGTTTAATTGAGAAAAATAAAAAGTGAATAATTTTTTATGAAGTTTCTTCCATTATATATCAGTGTGGTGATTATAAATGCCACTTCTTTATTCGCTCAATCCACCATACATCCTGTATCTGGTGAATATCGTTACCCAAAGGAAAAAAAGGTTGCTAAAAACCTTGAACATTGGCGTGACCAGAAATTTGGAATTATTATTCACTGGGGATTGTATGCCGTTCCTGGCATTATTGAATCATGGAGCTTGTGCAATGAAGATTGGATAGAACGTGATAGTGCCAGCCACTATGATGATTACAAGCGATGGTATTGGGGGCTTAAAAATTCTTTCAATCCAGTAAAATTTAAGCCCGATGCCTGGGCTTCAGCTGCGAAAGTGGCTGGTATGCGCTATGTTGTTTTTACCACCAAGCATCATGATGGCTTTAATATGTTTGATACAAAATATGCTGATTTTAAAATCAGTGAAGGACCATTTAAAAATAATCCTAAAGCCGATGTGGCAAAATATGTGTTTGATGCTTTCAGAAACGAGAATTTTTTGATTGGAGCTTATTACTCAAAGCCCGACTGGCATTCTCAATATTTCTGGTGGGATAAATATGCTACTCCCAACAGAAATGTGAATTACGATATAAGAAAATTTCCCTGGAGATGGAACAAATTTGTTGAGTTTACGCATAATCAATTGAATGAACTTACAACCAATTATGGCAAAATAGATATTCTTTGGCTTGATGGAGGCTGGGTACGACCAAGAAATACAGTAACTGAAGAAGTGTTGAGTTGGGGAGCCCCCATTCCGGATTTTGACCAGGAAATAAATATGCCCAAAGTTGCATCTATGGTCAGAAAAAATCAGGATGGGATATTAATTGTTGACAGAACAGTACATGGAGATTTCGAAAACTATCGCACCCCCGAACAGGGTATTCCAAAAGAAAAATCAAACGACCCTTGGGAAAGTTGTATCACACTTGGTAATGCATGGGGTTATGTTCCCAATGATAATTTCAAATCCAGCCAAAGAATATTACACACTTTAATTGAAATTGTGGCCAAAGGCGGCAACTTATTGTTGGGCGTAGGGCCAACCCCGGAAGGAGAATTTTCACCTGAGCAAGTTAGCAGGCTGAAGGATATAGGTAATTGGCTAAATAAGTTTGGAGAGGGGATTTATAATACCCGTACATTAGATATATGCAAGTCCGGGTATGTTTACTTTACCAAGGCAAAAGAAAAATATGCTTACGCCATTCCGGTTTATAATCCTTCTAATCCACTTAAAGAGACGATTCAATGGGAAGGCAACACGCCAAAAAAGGGTTCAAAAATTTTTATTCCGGGAAATAAAAATGCATTGAAATGGGAAACAGATGGAGTTAATAGTACTGTTCACTTAACAAAGGCATTGATGGAAAAATATAAAAATGAACCGGCACTTGTAATAAAATTTGAACTGTAAACCTGGATAAAAAAATGAAACGAGTAAAAATAATATGAATAGATATACATCAAAATGGTTTTTAATTATTGTAATTAATTGTTGTTTTGTGCTTAATCTTTCTGCCAACAATTCAATTGCATTAGTCAGTCAAGGCAGCAGTACTTATTCAATTTCAATTTCTACAAACGCCTCTGCTCAGGAAAAAAAAGCTGGATTACTATTGCAGGACTATATTCAAAAAATATCAGGCTGTTCAATTCCTATTGTGCATAATGCCGATGGCAATATCGTAACCATTCAAATAAACGAGCAAATAAATAATCCTGATGGCTTCAGGATTAAAACAGTTAATAAAAATATAATAATTGAAGGGGGAAGCCGAAAAGGCTGTATTTACGCAGTTATTACTTTGCTTGAAAAATACCTGGGATGTCATTACTTCAGTTCAACTTTCAAATATATTCCCAACAGTAAAAATATTGTTCTACCAGAAATAAATTTTTCTGATGATCCAAAAAATGATTGCCGTATTATTAATATTTCTGATAAAGTTGATGATGAATTTATTGACTGGAACAGGATAAATACAATAGATGAATATTTTGCCAAAGGGTATTATGTACATACGTTCAACAAGCTTGTTCCTTGGCAGGAATATTTTAAACTACACCCGGAATATTTTGCCTTCATGAATGGCAAAAGAATTATTGACCAGCTATGTCTATCTAATCCTGATGTGCTGAACCTGGTTTTAGCTAAATTGGAACATGATATGAAAGAGCAACCAGGTAAATTATACTGGTCGGTAAGTCAGAACGATAATTTTTCTTATTGCAAATGCGATAACTGCAAAAAAATTATTGAGGAAGAAAAAAGCCCATCAGGCCCTGTAATTCGTTTTGTAAATGAAGTAGCAAAACATTTCCCAGATAAAATCATTTCCACATTAGCTTACCAGTTCAGCCGGCCAGCTCCTGCACTTACAAAGCCGCTTGACAATGTACAAGTGATGCTTTGCACCATTGAGTTAAACAGAAGAAAATCGATTGAAGAAGAATTTACCAGTAAATCATTTTTAAAAGATATAACAGACTGGGGAAAGATATGTAAACGCATTTATTTGTGGGATTACACAATAGATTTTGCAAACTCAGTTTCACCATTCCCAAACCTGCATATACTGCAATCCAACATTCAGTTTTTTAATAAAAATAATGTAAGAGCACATTTTCAGCAATCGAATATTTCTACCGGCCAAGAATTTTCTGAATTAAAACTTTATCTTATTTCCCGCCTGCTCTGGAATCCTGATGCAAATGCTGATGAAATAACCAACGAATTCCTGCAAGGCTATTATGGCAAAGCAGCAAAATGGATAAAAAAGTATATTGAGCAACTGCATGAACAGTCTGTAAAGAGTAATGATGGCTTGGATATTTATGAACATCCAACAGTACATCAAAAAACATTTCTTTCTGCAAATAATATAAAGGACTACAATTTTTACTTTGATGAAGCAGAGAAATCTGTAAAATCAGATTCAGCAAAACTGATGCATGTAAAAATAACAAGGTTGCCGCTTCAATATGCCATAATGGAAATTGGCAAAAACGATATGTTTGGTGCAAGAGGGTGGTATGCTGAGGAAAAAGGAGAATTTGTTGCTATGAAAAAAATGACCGACTTGTTAAATGAATTTAATCGGGTTTGTATTAAGGCAAATGTTGACCACTTAAATGAATCAAGCCTAACGCCAAAGAATTATTATGAAAGCAGTTTACGCTTTATTGATATACAAGTAAAAGGCAATTTTGCATTTAGAAAAAAAATAGTGGCGAGCCCAATACCATCAACAAAATACAGCAATGGAGATCTATCTTTTTTAAGCAATGGTGTAAGGGGTGCTAATGATTATAAAGTTCATTGGCTGGGTTGGGAAGGAGATGATTTTGCGCTCACTTTAGATTTACAAAAATTAGTAGTTGTCAATAATATAGAAATCAGTTCGCTCTGGGACCCCAAAAGCTGGATACTTCATCCTGCTTCAATTGCTTGTTTTGTTTCTGAAAACGGGTCAGCGTTTTTTGAAATTGGACAACTAATAACTAATGGCAATCAACAATCAGAGCAGGTAACCCGTTTGTTTTCTTTTAAAGCACCTGCTACTGCTTTTCGCTTTGTAAAATTTGACATAAAAGGAACCAATAAGTTGTTCGATTGGCATCCTTCAGCAGGTGGAATGTCATGGGTATTTATTGACGAAATCGTAGTTAAATAATGAATATATGAAAATGACTTTTTCGAAATTAAAATTATTGCTCCTGATCACTTTTCCTGTTCTTGTTAAAGCTCAGGAACTCCTGCCATATAAAAATGCAAAACTTTCCGTTGAACAAAGAGTGAAAGATTTACTAGGCAGAATGACCCCAGAAGAAAAATTTTGGCAATTGTTTATGATCCCCGGTGATTTAGACCTGGGGAAAGAAAAATATCAGCATGGTATTTTTGGCTTGCAAGTGAGTACCAAAGGCAATAAAGATGCCGCTGGTCAGCTACTAAACTACAGTTCATCATCAACTGCAATTGAAACACTAAAAAAAATCAATACTATACAAAAATATTTCACAGAAGAAACAAGATTAGGCATTCCTATAATTGCATTTGATGAAGTACTGCACGGATTAGTAAGAGAGGGGGCTACAGCATTTCCCCAAGCAATTGGATTAGCTGCCACATGGGATACATTGTTAATGCAGAGGGTAGCAGAAGTGATAGCTAAAGAAACAAAGAGCCGGGGCGTACGCCAAGTACTATCCCCTGTAATAAATATAGCAGATGATGTTCGTTGGGGAAGGGTGGAAGAAACCTATGGCGAAGATCCCTTTCTTACCTCGGCAATGGGAGTATCATTTGTGAGGGCTTTTGAAAAACTAGGTGTGGTTACAACGCCAAAACATTTTTTAGCGAATAATGGAAATGGAGGAAGGGATAGCTATCCTGTTGAGTATAACGAAAGAATACTGGAAGAAATTTATTTAGCACCTTTTAAAGCTTGTTTTACTAAAGGAGGTTCACGTAGTGTTATGACTTCTTACAATTCATTGAATGGTTCTCCCAGCTCAGCAAATAACTGGTTGTTGAACGAATGGCTTAAAAAAGAAATAGGCTTTAAAGGATTCGTCATTTCTGATGCATCGGCAGTGGGTGGCGCCAATGTATTGCATTATACAGCTAATGATTATCCACAGGCTGGCATGAATGCAATCAATAATGGATTAGATGTTATTTTTCAAACAGACTTTGACCATTACAAACTTTTTATTCCGCCATTTTTAAATGGAAAGGTAAATGAAGCAATAGTAAATGAAGCAGTAGCGAGAGTGTTGCGTATAAAATTTGAACTAGGGCTTTTTGAACAGCCCTACATCAACGAAGCAGAAGTAGTAAAGTGGAGTAACAATGTAGCACATAAGAATTTAGCAAAAG
>JANOQC010000207.1:0-2163 GCA_031422175.1 Sphingobacteriia bacterium
CAATGACCCCATCGATTTTAACAAACCACTTCAAGTTTCATTTAACAGCACTTCCGATTCCCTTATAAATTTAGGGGATACGTTGAAATTGATTATACAATTTAATGAGCCAGTTTTATTGGACACAAACTCCCCTACAAATTTTATTCCCGTTACAATTGGTAGTAGAGTAAAAAATGTAGTGTATGCAGCTGGAAATAATACTACAGCATTAGAATTTCAGTATATTCCTCAAGTTGGTGAATCAGATAAAGATGGAATCAGAATAGCATCATCATTCTCCAATAAAAATTTATTGATTAAAGATGTTGCAGGAAATATTGCATCACTAAACATCCTATCTGGGCCAATACTACATATTAAAATTGATGCAATTGCTCCAGCATTTATCAATACAAAAGATACAAGCATTACCATATGTGCATCTTCAGCTAAACTAAGCATCAATGAACTACTTAAAGCCAATAACAAAGAAATGGATGAACTATTATTCTGGCGATTGATTGATGCACCTAAAGTGATACTAATTAATAAATTAATTCATCAACAGAGTAGTGCATCTACCAGTATTCAACCTTCAGATTTTTTTATAGAAAACCCAGCATCTTTCAAAGGTGCTGACTCAGCCATCTTTAGTTTGTCTGATGGAGGTAATACTGTATTTAAGAAAATATATTTCAATATAATTGCCATTGAATCAATTAATCATATTAGTGCCAATCAGGAAATTTGTAGTGGAACAATTCCTGCATTATTTACTGGCACAAGCAAATCAAATAAAGACAGTTTAGCTTTATACTTGTGGGAGCAAAGTACCATTGCAGATAGTGTAGGATTTATTTTAACCAGTGGCCAAAATAATGAAATTAATTATCAACCAACAGCACAAACCAAAACATCTTGGTGGAGAAGAAAACTAACTTTGTATGGATGTTCCTCCAATTCGAATATTGTGCAAATCTCGATAGCCAAAAGTAGTAAATGGACCGGAAAAATTAGTACTAATTGGAATGACCCTGCAAATTGGTGTGGAAATGCAATTCCGTCTGATTCAGCTGATATCGATATACCCAATGGTACAATTTATACTCCAATTATTTCTGTAACAGCAGCTGCTAGAAGCATAAAGTTGAGCAAAGGAGCCAGACTACTTATCACTGGCTTATTATCAATTAATGATCAACTCATTGCAGATTCTGCCTCAGTAAATGCGTTGAATGGTACTATTGTTATGAAAGGAAATATGCTACAAATTTTGAATGGAACTATTTTTGAAAATAATCGCATTAGCGAATTACAAATCAATAATGAAATAGGAGTAAACATTAGTAATAAAATAACTATTGGCAAAATACTTTCTTTATCAAAAGGAACGCTTTTCACCAATAATCTTTTAACGCTTGGTTATAAAGCACAAGTTGGAGCATCTGCTAATGGAACGGCAATCACTGGCATCGTATCAGTTGATCAGCAGTTTGCAACATTTAATAAAGGAAAATATTTAATCGCTCATCCATTTAAAGAATCTATATCCATCAATCAAATTAGTTTATCACCCATCCATTATTATTATGATCAATCCAGTAATCAAGACAGTACCAATCTGATAAAAAATTGGCATCCATTCAGCTTGAATGAGTTCAATGAAAACAATAGTTGGAAACAATACCAGGGAATTCAACTTCATCTTGAATCAAATAATTTAGCAAATACCATACAAACTAAATTTAAAGGATCCCTTAATCATGGGTCACAAGAAATCACTTTATCAAAATCGGGTAAAAATGGCTTGAATATTATTGCTAATCCATATGTTAGCCCAATAAAACTCAATGCTATTACTAAAGGAAATATGGTTGGAAATCATTTTTGGATTTGGAATTTTAATCAGGGCTTAAATGGAGGATATACTGCAATTCCTACAACTCAAAACTATACGCTCAATCCATTTGAAGTATTTATTGCAGAAACGCGCACCAACACCGATAACCAAATTATGATTGTAGAAGAAAGTAAAACCGCTGCATGGAATACCAATAATTTAATACCATACCATGAAGAAAATAAATACCACGCGGTTATTGGACTTTTTTCTGGCAATGTATTTTGGGATCAATTCGTATTGATAGATCATGCTAGCAGTAAAAACATTTTGGACTCAAC
>JANOQC010000208.1:0-3383 GCA_031422175.1 Sphingobacteriia bacterium
GATGAGCTTCTTTGCTTTCTTTAACTACTATCCCAATGGGAAACCCTTTATCATCAAGCTTGAATCGTACTTCCTGTGAAGAAAAATTAATGGCTCCTTTGCTGAATCTTTTCTTTCTTAATTTTTGAGCAATATCATTGAGCAGCAATATTTCTTCTTTGTGCTTTCCGTGCTTTGTTTCTACAATATCCTGAACATCTTCATAAGAATAACGATGATCGGAATGAATCACCGTTTTGCCCAACCAATATTGTTTCACTTCTCCTTTTCCATTCATTTGAAAAACAGCAGCGAAGGTAAATTTATCTTCATTCGGTCGAAGCGAGCACAATTCATTTGAAATTCTTTCGGGTAACATTGGATTTACACGGTCTGGCAAATACACAGAAGTGGCCCTTTTAAATGCTTCCACATCTAATTCGGTATCAGGATGTACATAATAACTTACATCTGCAATATGTACGCCAATTTCGTATTTATCATCCCCTAGTTTTCTAAAAGAAATGGCATCATCAAAATCTTTTGCGTCTACTGGATCTATGGTAAAAGTCAATATTTCCCTACAATCTTTCCTACGTTTAATTTCTTCACCGTCCAGCACATCCGGCAGTCTTGCAGCTTCTTCAAGAACCAGTTCAGGGAAACTAAGTGGGAAGCCTGCTTCGGCTAATAACTCTTTCATTGCAGCATCATTCTCATTTTCTGCCAACAATACACTCACCACTTTTCCAACAGGTTTCTTATCTTCTTTATCCCATTTAACGAGTTGAACCACTACCCTTTCCTTATGCTTTGCTCCGTTTAAATCACCCATAGGAATGTATAAATCTGGCATTGGTTTATCTGTATCAGGAACAAAAAAAGCGTGGTGAGCTGATAACTGAATATGACCAATAAACTCTGTTTGCTTACGAGCAACCACTTCAACTATTTTACCCTCTTTTTTTCCAGTTCTTGCATTCTCCTTAATTATTTTTACACGAACAGTATCACCATTTAATGCAGTTATGAAATCGTTAGGTCTAACTAGAACATCACCTGATTGATCTTCAACAATCACATAGCCCATTCCTGATCTTGTTACGTCTAACTTACCTTTTAAAGATTGCACCATGATAGACTTGGCTTTAAGCTTTTGCTTTGATTTCTTTTTAGGTTCTGGACGTGGGGCTGGTTTATTTTTTTTCATATAATGCAGAATTAAAGTTAAAATGCTGGATATAATTAACCACCATTTCATCAAATTGTATTCCTTCTTCAAACAAAAAATGATGACGAATAGGAATCACAAATAAAGGAATATTAATTAGTTGCTCATTGAATTTTGTTAATCTAACAGCGTCTTTTTCGGTAGTTAAAATTAGTTTATTAGAAGATTGAATTGATTCATATTTTGTAATAATTTCTTTTAAATCATCAATTGAAAAAATATGGTGATCTGAAAAGTCTTGCTGATAATATACCGCAGTATTATGTAACAAAAAATCTTTTAATGGTTTAGGATTTGCAATACCACATACCAATAAGACCTCATCATTTTGAGTAATAGCATGTTTTAATCCATTATTTACAATATGATAGGGTATATCATATTGAATTGTTGTAAAAAAAATTCTTTGTAAGGGTAATGGTTTTATTTCGCGGAGAATTTCGAGTTTTTTTTGCTCCGATAATTGGGAGGGACATTTTGTAACTACAATTATTTCAGCTCTTTTAGCAGATTCTTTCTCATCGCGCAAATCTCCCGTTGGAAGAAAGAAGTCTCTAGTATAAATATTACTAAATTCAGTAAGCAATATATTTAACCCTGCATTAACTGATCTGTGTTGAAATGCATCATCTAAAATGATTGTTTGTAAATCTGGTAAATCCTGTAATAAATGTGGAATGGCTACAATTCTTTCTTCTCCAACAGCAACTGCTATATCTGGATATTTCTGATAAAACTGCATAGGTTCGTCTCCAATTTCTAATGCAGTAGAAGATGAATTAGCTAAAGCATATCCTTTGGTTTTTCTTTTGTACCCCCTACTAAGTGTAGCAATTTTATACTGTTGTTTTAATAATTCAATAAGGTATTCTACCATAGGTGATTTACCTGTTCCTCCAACTGCCAAATTTCCCACACAAATCAATGGAAAATTAAAATAGGCAGAGGTAAACCATTTTTTATCAAAACATTTATTTCTAATAAAAATAATGATCCCATAAATTATGGCGAATGGCAATAAAAGTACCCTGAATGATTTTAAAAAAATGGTATTAAAATTCATATACGTGTTCCGGTGTTATACCAATGGTTAAAGGTATATCAAATTCATTGGTGTCTTCAATGATTTGAATGGGTTCAAAATAAGAAATTCCCAATAAAATGGTTTCTGCACTACAATTGGCTAAGAAACGATCATAAAACCCTTTTCCATATCCAACCCTATAGCCTTTTTGGTCAAATGTTAATAATGGAACCAAAATTAAGTCGATAGTATGCGGCGCAATGATGTTGCCTTCTTTTGGTTCTGTAATGCCCCATTCATTGGTTACAAAAACAGTTTCATCATTTACTTCTATTGCAGTTATTTGATGATGTTCATTCATTTTTGGGTAACACACTTTTAATGAAGGAATCATGTGTAATAAATACCTCACAAATAAATGGGTATTGGGTTCATTAAATTGCTCCAATGGCCAATAAGTCATGCAATTTTGAACAGCCGAAAATGATACATTTTGAAACTGAATCAATAACAAATCATTCAACTTCAAAAGTTCTTTTGTGGAAAGGACTTTTCTTTTCTCTTTAAATTGAATTCTAAGTGTAGACTTGTTCATACAGAAACTTATATATATTTTTTAACAATATCACGAATACGATTTGCTTGATTAGCAATAACCGATGCATCAATAGTTGATAATGTAGGAATACTTGCAATTTTCGGGTATCCACTCCATTCAACAATTTCATCTTCATAATCTAAATATGTATCAGTAAAAACCCATCCGATTACATCAATATTATTCGACCTGCAAAAAGCAGCCGTTAGTAAAGAGTGATTGATGCTACCCAAATAATTTCTACTTACTAAAATTACTTTTGCTTGCAATAATCTTATAAAATCAACCAACATTACATGCTTGTGTAAGGGAACCAGCAGCCCTCCTGCCCCTTCAATTAAAAGTGTTTTATTATTAGCTTCCTCTTGAATAACTTTAGCTTTTTGAAACAATTTAATCATTTCAATTTGAATACCTTCATTTTTAGCAGCAATATGAGGTGATGCAGGAGTTGTTAATTCATATAAAGATGAATGAATAACTGAATCTTTATTTGATATCAAATCCCTAATAGTTGAAGAATCAGTTGACCCTTCCAATCCGGCTTGTAT
>JANOQC010000209.1:0-11347 GCA_031422175.1 Sphingobacteriia bacterium
CACTTCTGTGAAGCCTCGCCTGGCTGTATTTAGAAGCAATGCAGATATTTATGCTCAATTAATTGATGACGACAATGGAGTTACTTTGGTAGCTGCGTCTTCAAGAGATAAAGATATTGCTGCTCAAAAAGTTACTAAAACTGAAAAATCTAAATTGGTTGGTGCTTCAGTAGCACTAAAGGCCAAAGAACTCGGTTTAGCCACATGTGTTTTTGATAGAGGTGGAAACTTATATCATGGTCGTGTGAAGTCTGTTGCTGACGGAGCAAGAGAAGGTGGATTACAATTTTAATTTGCTAACATCAATTAATCGCTCAATAAATGTCTAAAGTAAGCGTAAATAAAGTAAAAGCGGGTGGCGACATCGAACTTAAAGATAAAGTAGTTGCTATTAACCGTGTGGTAAAAACCACAAAGGGTGGACGTACATTCAGCTTCTCAGCACTTGTAGTTGTAGGAAACGAAAATGGTGTTGTTGGCCAAGGATTAGGAAAAGCAAAAGAAGTACAAGAAGCTATTGCAAAAGGTATTGAAGATGCTAAGAAAAATTTGGTTAAAGTACCTATCATGCATGGAACAGTTCCTCACGAACAGTGGGCTAAAGAAGGTGCTGCAAAAGTATTGATTAAGCCTGCAGCACACGGAGCAGGTGTAATTGCTGGAGGCAGTATGCGTGCTGTTCTTGAAAGTGCTGGTGTTACCGATGTATTGGCAAAAAGTTTAGGTTCTGCAAATCCACAAAACGTTGTAAAAGCTACTATCAAGGCTTTGAGTTTATTGAGAGAACCCATTCAAGTTGCTAAAGGTCGTAGCATTAAATTAAGTAAAGTATTCAATGGGTAAGACCCCCTTACCCCCTAAAGGGGAATAAGGGTAATTCATCATAAAATAAAATAGTCCGTATTTGGCGGATTTGGGGTATGAAAAAAATAAAAATAACACAGATAAAAAGCGGAATCGACAGATCTGAGCGTCAAAAGCAAACATTGATTGCATTGGGTTTGAAGAAATTAAACGCTACTAAAGAAGTAGAAGCAACTCCTCAAATTCTTGGAATGGTTAATAAAGTTAGCCATTTAGTGAAAGTCGAAGAGATTGCGTAAAGAGATAAAAGATAAATGTGATTTTATATCTCATAATTTTTATCTCATAATTCATAATTCATTTAGCGAGGGGTGATACCCCGTAAGTTCAAAATCAATATAAAATGAAACTACACAACTTAAAACCTGCAGAAGGTTCAGTAAAAAAAGCAATCAGAATTGGTAGAGGAGAAGCATCTGGTAAAGGTGGTACTTCTACAAAAGGTAATAAAGGCGGACAAAGTAGAGCAGGTTATAAAAGTAAAATGGGTCATGAAGGCGGACAAATGCCTATCCAACGTCGTATTCCTAAACGTGGATTCAAAAACTTCAATCGTGTAGAATACAAAGTATTTAACCTTGGTCAATTAGATCAATTGGTGGAGAAATACGGATTCACAGAAGTTTCTTTAGAAAACTTATATACTAATGGATTGATTAATAGAACTGATCGCGTAAAAGTATTGGCTCATGGAGAATTGAAAGCTAAATTGAGTTTCAAAATCAATGCAATCAGCGATAAAGCAAAAACAGCTATTGAAGCTGTTGGTGGTTCAGTAGAGATTATCAAATAATTTTACTGTAAATTGCCATTCGCATTCAATATGCGTCTTTTTGATTTTTAAGTTTTAATTCCATAATTAAGCGAAGTGAAAAAATTAGTTGAAACTTTTAAGAATATTTGGACCATCGAAGAGTTACGCAATAAGATACTTGTAACACTTGCATTGGTTTTAACTTACAGACTAGGTACACATATAGTGTTGCCAGGTATAGATCCTAATAAAATTGAAGCTGCAATGACGGCCTCAAAAAGCAATGGGCTACTAGGCATTTTTGATATGTTCGCTGGAGGTGCTTTTTCACAAGCGTCTATTCTTGCTTTGGGAATCATGCCTTATATATCTGCTTCTATCTTTATGCAATTGATGACAATTTTGGTTCCTCAGTTACAAAAAGTGCAAAAGGAAGGAGAGAGTGGTCGTAAAAAAATCAATCAATGGACTCGTTACCTTACTGTAATAGTTACTGCTTTTCAAGCAGGGGCTTATGTTGCTTATTTGAATAGCCCAGGTTATGCAGAAGCAATTTTACCAGCTTACAAGGCATATTTCTGGTTTTCTACAGTAATTACATTAACAGCAGGTACCTTATTTGTAATGTGGTTGGGTGAAAGAATTCAAGATAAAGGATTAGGCAATGGTACTTCTATTATTATCATGGTAGGTATCTTAGCTCGTTTACCTCAATCTATTATACAAGAATTTGGCGCTAAAGGCGTGAGTGGTGGTGGTGGATTGTTGATTTTCTTAATTGAAATTGCTATCCTTGTTACCATTATTATGGGATTAATTATCTTGGTTCAAGGCGTAAGAAAAATTCCAGTGAATTATGCTAAGCAAATTATTGGCAACAAACAATTTGGTGGCGCAAGACAATTCTTACCCGTAAAAGTTAATAGTGCTGGAGTAATGCCAATCATATTCGCTCAAGCAATTATGTTTTTGCCTACATTAGCATCATTTACCAATTTAGATTCTGCTCAGGGTATTGTTAAAATATTCAATGACCACAGTAATGTTTGGTACATGGTAATTTATTCTGTAATGGTTATAGGGTTCACTTTCTTGTACACAGCATTGATATTTAATCCAAAACAAATTGCCGAAGACCTTAAAAGAAATAATGGATTTATTCCTGGTGTTCGACCAGGTCAACCAACTGCCGATTATATTGGTGCAATAATGGATAGAATTACATTGCCAGGTGCTATATTTTTAGCACTGGTTGGTATCTTACCGGGATTTGCACAACGTTTAGGCGTTACACAAGGATTTAGTTCTTTTTTCGGTGGAACATCTTTGTTGATTATGGTGGGAGTTGTTTTAGATACATTACAACAAATAGAAACTTATTTATTGATGAGACAATACGATGGTTTGATGAAGAGTGGAAGAGTGCAGGGAAGACAAACTGTTTCTTCGTCAACCATATAATATTTTTAATGACGAACTTTATAAACCTGTTTAGCTAGCTGAACAGGTTTATTTTTTAACATGACCAGAAGGAATAACATGATCATATACAAAACAGATTCTGAAGTAGCAATGATGAAAGAAGCTGCCTTATTGGTGAGTAAAACACTTACCCAAGTAGCCATTGAATTAAAGCCTGGTATGAATACCCTTCAGATGGATGAATTATGTTCCACATTTATTAAAGACCATAAAGCAGTTTCTTCTTTTCTAAATTATAGAGGTTATCCGTTCACTATATGTGCATCGGTCAACGATGTTGTTGTGCATGGTTTTCCAGATAAAACACCTTTGAATGAGGGCGATATAGTTTCTATTGACATGGGCGTTATTTTAAACGGTTGGCATGGTGATCATGCCTATACATTTATCATTGGTGAAGCCGCTCCTGAAGCCGTTCAATTGGTAAAAATTACCAAAGAATCTTTATACAAAGGAATTGAAAAAGCAACCATCAATAATAGAATTGGCGATATTTCTTATGCAATTCAAGAGCATACGGAAATTAAGAATGGATATGGAATAGTTCGTGAATTAGTTGGGCATGGTTTGGGTAGAAGTTTGCATGAAGATCCACAAATGCCCAATTATGGAAAGCGAGGTAGCGGGCCAAAATTAAAAGAAAATTTAGTTTTAGCAATCGAACCGATGATTAATTTGGGTACCAAAGAAGTGTACACTGAAGATGATGGGTGGACCGTGCGAACACGTGATGGAAAAGTATCTGTTCATTTTGAACATGATGTTTGTGTAAAAAGAAATCAAGCACTGATATTATCTGATTACAGCATTATAGAAGCTGCAGAAAAAGCAAATCCAAATTTAAATTCAACCTATTATTAATTGTATAAATTTTTATTAAGTTATGAAAAAGTTAATCGTATCTCTTTTGCTTCTTGGTTCATTAATTGCTCAAGCACAAGACAACGAAGCCACCATTCTAAAAAAAGAATTGGAATCAAAAGCAATTACAAAAGATGCGAAAGACACTTCTAATAAAACTTGGAAAAAGGGTGGTTTACTCTCATTGAATTTATCCCAAAGTTCTTTAACTAACTGGGCAGCTGGTGGCGAGGATTATGCCTTCTCTGTAAATGCTGCACTTAGCGGATATGCATATTATAAGAAAGGAATACATAGTTGGGATAATACCGTAAACATTAATCTAGGTTATATTAACAATACTAGTTTGGGGGCAAGAAAAAATGATGACAGATTTGATATTGTATCTAAATATGGCCGCGAAATAAACGCTAAATTAAATTTTAGTACGCTCTTTAATATAAGGTCGCAATTTTTTGACGGTTATAATTTTCCAACTGCCACTACACAAGTATTGAATTCTGCTTTTATGGCACCTGGATATATATTATTGGGTACAGGTTTGGATTATAAACCCGTGAAAAACTTATCCATTTTCTTTTCGCCATTAACAGCTCGTTGGGTAATTGTAAACAATGATAGTTTATCTAAGAAAGGGGCTTATGGTGTTGTTCCTGGTTCGAAAAGCTTATTTCAAATTGGTGCTTTTGCATCTATAAATTACAAAGCCAATATCAATAAAAATGTTGGTTATATAGGAAGGTTAGATTTGTATTCCGATTACTTGAAAAATCCACAGAATGTTGCCATAAATATGAATAATTTATTTGCTGTAAAAATATCCAATGTACTTTCTGTAACCTATAGTTTGGACTTAATTTACGACGATAATGTGCGTTTGTTTGGTCCAACAAAAGATGCTCCAC
The DNA here is from genome assembly GCA_031422175.1 of Sphingobacteriia bacterium. Lineage (GTDB taxonomy): Bacteria > Bacteroidota > Bacteroidia > Chitinophagales > Chitinophagaceae > Sediminibacterium. Next base: position 4,867 of record JANOQC010000209.1, read on the forward strand.
GTTTGCAAACAAAATCAATCATTGGTGCGGGCTTATTGGTTAAATTGTAAGTTATTTGTGGAATGTGTTTGAAACTTTGGCCTCCATTATAATGATATAGAATAAATAAATTGCTTAAAATTAAAATTCTTAACATTTTTTTGTATGTTCGTTAAATATTTATTTCAAATAGGAATGAATTCCAAAACATAACGTGCATGAGAAAATTAATTTACCTCTTTTTGGGGCTTTTTTTGGTAGTCTGCCAAGTCAATGCCCAAACGAAAACAGTCTCTGGTAAAATTACAGATGACAAAGGGAATCCACTTAAAGGAGTGAGTATTAACGAAATTTCATCAAGCAGAAAGGTGTTAGCCACCACTATTACAGCCGATGATGGCAGTTTCTCTATTAAAGTAGCTGCTGATGCAAAAAATCTACAGATATCTTCAATTGGTTTTATTGAGCAATCAATTCCAATTACTTCAATTAAAGGAACAGTTGGAGTAAAACTATTATCGAGTGTAGAAAGTTTAGGAGAAGTTGTAGTAACAACTGCAGGCGGTTTAGCCAGTAAAAGAAAAGATATTGGTTATGCTAATACTAAGATAACTGGAGATGATCTTACGGCCGCAAAACCTGTAAATATTGCAGGTGGTTTGCAAGGTAAGGTTGCAGGCTTACAAATAAGTGCTGTAAATGGAGGATCTAATCCTAATTTCAGGGTAGTATTGAGAGGTCAACGTTCTCTTACAGGAAATAATCAAGCGCTTATTGTCTTAGACAATATAATAGTACCAAGTGAAATTTTAGGTAATCTTAATCCAAATGATGTTGAAGATATTGTTGTATTGAATGGTGCAGGTGCGGCGGCCTTATTTGGTTCTGAGGGTTCTAATGGAGCGTTACTTATAACATCAAAAAAAGGTTCAAAAACTAAGCCAGTCATTGTATTTTCAAATACACAAACTATAGAAGAAGTATCTTTTTTTCCTAAATTACAAGATAGATTTGGGGCTGGTTCTTCTGCTAACTTTCCTATATATCTGCCTTATGAAAATCAACAATTTGGGCCAGCATTTGACGGATCAATCAGACCAATTGGTCAACCAATTTCAGATGGAACTATTCAAAATCGTCCTTATTCTCCGGTAAATGGTAAAAATAGTTTTTGGGAGAAGGGGTTGAGTTCTCAAACAGATTTATCTATATCTAGTGGAGATGAAAAAGGAACCATATTTTTTTCTGCTCAATTTGTAGATGGCAAAGCTACAATTCCTAAAGACACTTACAATAGAACGGTTATAAGACTTACAGGTAGTAGAAAAATGACAAGAAATGTAGAGCTAAACTTTGGCATTAATTATACACAAAATAGGTTTGATCAAACAAGTGCTCTCGGTACAATCTATGGAAATATTATGCAAACTGCTCCTAATATTCAGTTAACTGATTATAAAGATTGGAGAAATGATAAGTACTCTACTCCAGATGGATATTTTAATCCTTTCTTTCAAAACCCCTATTTTTTATTAGATAATAATAGAGCCTATACAAGGAACGATTATTTAACGGCTAATATCGATTTAAAATATACTCCAACTAACTGGTTAGACATTGTTGTTAGAAATGGTATAACTACGCGTAATAACACAAATGAATCAACAACCGATAAATACGCCTATTCAGATTTTGCCAAAGCAACAACTGCGGGGAGTTACAAAAAAACGGATTTAGTTGGAAGCTTTACTCAAGGCGCTTTTTATACAACTAGATTAACATCTGAAATACAAACTACTATTCGAAAAAAAGTCAAAGATTTTAATTTTAAACTTACCAATGGTTTTGTTGTAAGGCAAGATCAGCGAACTGCAGTTGATGCATCTATATCTGGTCTTGTAGTACCTAGTGTATTTAATTTGTCCAACACATTGGTAACACCTACTGCGTCAAACTCAAGAGCTAAAGCCCGACAAATGGGGCTTTATGGAGATTTGAATATTGGGTACCAGGATTTTATTAACCTACATATTACAGGAAGGAACGATTGGGTTTCTACTTTATCGCCTGAGAACCGTTCTTTCTTTTATCCAGCTGTAGATATTGCCTTTTCTCCATTGGTGCTTTTACCTAGTTTAAAAAATTCAACTATATTAAGCTCACTTAAATTAAGAGGTGGATGGTCTAAGGTTGGGCAGGTTAATTTACCTGGCGGTGCAGGGTTTGGTGCATACCAGTTAGTTCCTACATTTTCTCAACAAAATGGATATCCATTTACTGCTACTGGGGGAGGATTTGGTTTAAGTAATACTATTGTTTCTAGTAACTTAAAGCCAGAAATAACCAAAGGATGGGAAGCTGGATTTGATGCTAATTTTTTGAAGAATAGAATCAAAACTAATTTTACTTGGTATAGTACAAAAACTTCTGATCAAACAGTTACTGCTGCAATATCTAACGCTTCAGGTTTTACTAGTTATCTTTTGAATGCTGCACTAACCAATAGTATAGGCATTGAAGCTACTGTTAACGCAGTAGTTTTGCGGAAGAAAGATATGGAGTTAACAGTTGGTGCTGTTTTCACAAATGTGATAGAGAATAATGTGTTGGCCATTTCTGAAGGAATTGAAACACTTGCTTTTGGAAATGGTGTTTCAGCTGTAAGAAATCAACCCTTCCCAGTAATATTTGCTACTTCCTACAAAAGAGATCCACAAAACAGAATTATTGTAGACCCAATTACTGGTTTCCCATCTCGCAATGATGGTAATACAGTTTTAGGAAGAACCCTACCTAAAAACACATTGGGGGTGAATTTTAATTTCAGTTATAAAAATTTCAGTTTGTCTGCTCAAGCAGAATATAGAGGTGGTCATGTAACTTATATGCCTAATACAACTGCTTTTGATTTTTCAGGTGGAGGTTTGGCAACAGTTGCTTTTAATAGAGAAAGATTTGTATTCCCAAATTCATCCATTCCTGATCCTAATAAACCAGGTGAGTTTTTACCCAATAATAATATTACTATAAGGGATGGAGGTTATGGATTTTGGACACAAGCACCTAGAACAGGTGTTGCAGAAAACTATGTGGCTTCTGGTGCATTTTGGAAAATGCGCGAAGTAACGTTAGCCTATGAATTACCAGAAAAATTATTAAGTCGTATTCGATTTATAAAGAAAGCCAGCATAAGTATTCAAGGTAGAAATTTATTCATGCTTTTACCAGCAACTAACTTGTATACCGATCCCGAATATAGCGATAACGGTGCTGGAAGTAACGGAGCAGGCGTAGCTGGTATAGTTAGCCCCCCACCTTCTAGATTTTATGGAGCAACAATTTCTTTAACATTTTAACCAATCACCATGAAGCAAATACAACTTATCTTGATTGGCGTGATCACTTTCGCAGCCATTTCATGTAATAAATACTTAGATATAAATGACAATCCAAACGCTGCTACTTCAAGCACTCCAGAGTTAGTTTTACCTCAAGCGATTACGGGTAGTGGAGCAAATACAAATGCCAACTTTAATTTTGGTATGGGTGCAGATTTAATGTATCGAGCAAATGGTGGTGGTTTTAGTGGATTTGGTACAGTAATTAGCTATGATTATACAACCAGTTCTTTTACTGGTCAGTGGACTACTACTTACGATAATCTCAATGATTATAAGTACATATTACAATCTACTAATGGAGATTCTAAGTATATTTATTATAATGCAATTGCAAAAATAATGACTGCATATAACTATCAGTTAATAGTGGATACTTATAATAATGTTCCTTATAAAGAGGCATTAGGTGGTGTTAATAACATCAGTCCTAAATATGATAAAGCTGAAGATATATACAAAGATTTGGCTGCTCAAATTGACACAGCTATAACTCAAATTAATACTGGCTTAGCTAATTCACTTTCAGTTATACCGTTTACTGCATCAAGTGATCCATTATTTAGTAGAGGAGGACCAAATATGGTAAGATGGAAACAGTTTGCGAATACAATTAAATTACGTTTGATAGTTCGCGCTGGTGGAAAAGTAACCTTTAATAATACCACTTTTTCAGCTGATGGATTTTTAGTGAATGATGCACTTGTAAATCCGGGATATGCTAAAATTGTTAATCAACAATCTCCTATTTGGCCTTGGACAGTAACCAATACCGCCTCTGCATCTTCTCGATTACCATCTACATTTTTACTTTCTTTTTATGATGGTACTAAATTAAGAGATGATAGGCGTGGGGCTGCAACATTTAGAACCTTTCCTAACTCTCCATCCAATCAATTGGGTAATGAAACAAATCCTTCTCCGCCAAGTGGAGCTACACCAAATAATTGGTTTAAAGGAACTAGTGCCACTGTATGGGATAGAGTAGGCATCTATAAAGGTTTTGATGCAGGGGTACCTTTAATTACAGCAGCAGAAAGTTTTTTTCTACAAGCTGAGGCAGCTGCAAGAGGTATTATTACTGGAGACGCTGCAACACTTTTTAATAATGGTATTAATGCATCTTTTACCTATTTGTATAAAGACAATACAGATAATTTACCTGCAGTACCTCCTTATAATGCACCAGTTGTTGATGCAACTGCTTATAGGGCGGCAAATGCTACCAATTATTTAGCAAATTTTGCACTTGCAATTACATTAGAACAAAAAATTGAGGCTATCATTACACAAAAATATATTGCACTTGGTTTGATTAGCTCCCATGAGCCATGGAATGAGTATAGGAGAACGGGATATCCTAGGGTAACTGGTTCAGGGCCAACACAAACAATGGCATCTACAGTTTCTTTATCAACAAGACCTGATAAAATGCCAACTAGAATGTTGTACCCAATCTCAGAGTTTAATACTAATCAAAACAATGTTCCTCAAGATGTAGATAAGTTTAAATCTCTCATTTTTTGGGCTAAATAATTATTTCAACAAACACTTAATTATCATGAAATTATTTTATAAAATCTCTTACTTCGTAACTGCTGTTTGTTTTTTAACAGGCTGTTTAAAAGACGACCGAAACCTTATTGATCCAGCAAATACAAATAACGTCATTGAATTTGCTAATACAGCAAATTTAGTTTCACCTACCACAAGTAGGTATCCATTATTGAGTATAAATATATTAATGCAAGCAAATGAAACATACAATGCTGTTGTGAGCTATTCTGGTGCCAACAATGCTCCCGAAGATATTACAGTTGAAGTAGACGTTGCAGATCCCGCAATTATTACAGCATATAATACTCAAAATAGACCATCAGTTCCACTAGTTCCAGTTCCTACAAATCTATACACCATAGCTACAAAAAAAGTTATTATCAAAAAAGGAACAAGACAAGTAAACCTACCGATCACTTTTACAAATTCTAACCTTTTATTTGCACAAGGGTATGCGCTTGCATTAACAATTAAATCTGTGAGCCCAACCAATCACATTATAAGCGGTAATTTTAATAATATGCTGTTTTTATTAAACGGTATTAATAAATTAGATGGCATTTATACATTAAAATATAGGTTTGGAAATAATGATAGAAATTATGATGTAACACCAGTAACTTGGTTTTATAGTGATGTTACATTAGTTACAGCATCTGCTACCACTAGTACAATGCGTAATCTAAATGCGGGTACATCAGTTACAACAGCAGTGCATGCGGCTACCAGTGTTGGTTTACCAGTATCTATTCCTACTTTTATTCCATTGTTAACTTATGATCCTACTTCTTTACGAATTACGAATATTGCCAATAACACCACTTCTAGTCCTAGAACAGCATTACCTAACCCATTGGTTGTAGATAATAGATTTGACCCTGCTACACAATCTGTTTTTGCTTCATTTATTTTAAGAGAAACAGCAAGAATGGATATGATTATTAATGATACACTTTTGTATAAGTCTCCAAGATTTTAAGAAAATTTTTTTCTTAAAATTGTATGAAAGAAAATAAATTGATTGTCATTGGAGGAGGGGCTGCAGGATTTTTCTGTGCTGTTAATGCTGCAAGATTAAACCCTCATTTAAAAGTTACCCTATTAGAGAAATCTGCTAAACTATTGTCTAAAGTAAAAGTGAGCGGTGGTGGTCGATGTAATACTACACACGCTTGTTTTGAAATACCCTTATTGGTAAAAAAATATCCTAGAGGAGAACAATTTCTAAAAAAAGCTTTTCATTTATTCAATACCAATCATACGATTGATTGGTTTGCCGAAAGAGGAGTGGAACTTCACACAGAATCAGATGGAAGGATGTTTCCTGTAAGTAATAATTCTCAAACCATTATCGACTGCTTATTAAAAGAGGCAGATAAATACAAAGTAGAAATATTATTACAAACCGAAGTGCAAAGTATTACTAGCAGCAATGATCAATTCGAATTGTTGGTTGCTGGTTCAAAAAAAATGATGGCCGATTATGTTTGCATTGCTTGTGGAGGGTATCCTAAAACAGAAATGTTTCAATGGTTAACAAAAACAGG
>JANOQC010000210.1:0-2015 GCA_031422175.1 Sphingobacteriia bacterium
AAAACAGCTGTTTATATTATTACCATACTTATATCTCTATATGGTTTAAATAAATTCAATACACTCCCAAGAGAACAGTTTCCAGATATTGTGGTGCCTACCATTTCTGTAAGTACTGTTTATTTTGGAAATTCTCCCAAAGACATAGAAAACTTAGTTACCAGACCCATCGAAAAACAATTAAAATCAATCAGTGGGGCAAAAGTAAATAAAATACAATCTACTTCACAGCAGGATTTTAGTTTGATTGTAGTAGAGTTTGACACAGATGTAAAAACTGAAATTGCTAAACAGAAAGTAAAAGACGCGGTTGATAAAGCCCAATCGGATTTACCCAACGATCTTACTTCTTTACCCAATGTGCAAGAATTTGCATTTAGTGAAATGCCTATAATGTTTGTTAACATCAGTGGCAATTTTGATGGAGTAAAACTCAAAAGTTTTGCAGATAAAATGCAAGACCGAATTGAAGAAATGAAAGAAGTAGGCAGAGCTGAGATTGTTGGAGCACCAGAAAGAGAAATTCAAATAAATGTTGACCCGGTTAAAATGGAGGCGGCTAAATTAACTTTTCGTGATATTGAAAATGCAGTTAATTATGAAAATAAAGACATTAGTGCAGGATTGGTGGAAGTGGGCGAAATGAAACGAAATATAAAAGTAAAAGGTCAATTTTCAAGTGCATATGATTTACAAAATATTATTTTAAAAAACATTTCTGGCGCACCTATTTATTTAAAAGATGTTGCTGAATTAGTAGATACTGTAAAAGAAACACAAAGCTATGCCCGTCTTGGCGGATTAAATGTTGTAACCTTAAATATCGTTAAACGTTCTGGTGAGAACCTGATCAACACCGCAGATGGTGTAAAAAAGATTGTTGAAGATATGCAAGCTTCTCAAGAACTCCCTAAGGACCTTAATGTGGTGATAACTGGAGATCAGAGTAAACAAACAAAAACATCTTTTAACGAATTAGTAAATACTATTATCATTGGTTTTATTTTGGTTTTGCTTATTTTGATGTTCTTTATGGGTGTAACCAATGCATTCTTTGTTGCATTAAGTGTTCCTTTATCGGTATTTGTTTCATTCCTTTTCTTACCACTTGCAGATTTCATAGTTGGTTCTCCCGTAACACTCAACTTCATTGTACTATTCGCATTACTGTTTGGGTTAGGCATTATTGTAGATGACGCAATTGTGGTGATTGAAAATACGCATCGTATTTACAATAATGGAAGGGTTAAAATTGCTCGTTCAGCCAAAGAAGCAGCTGGTGAAGTATTTATCCCTGTACTTGCAGGAACGGCAACTACATTAGCACCTTTCTTTCCATTGTTATTATGGAAAGGATTGATCGGTAAGTTCATGATTTACTTACCCACTATGTTGATCTTAACTTTAACTGCATCATTGATTGTTGCATTTTTTATCAATCCTGTTTTTGCAGTAAGTTTTATGAAACCTGAAGGCAGGTCATTTGAAGAACCAAAAAAAGCAGTGTTTAAAAAATGGTGGTTTTGGGCTTTCGCTGCATTTGGTGTATTGTTTAATCTTGCAGGATGGCATGGCTTTGGTAATTTATTAATTACGTTCAATTTACTCATCGTATTAGAACGTTATGTATTGCGCAATATCATACATCTATTTCAGGAAAAATTATTACCAGGTTTCATGAACCGTTATGAAAAATTATTGCGTTGGATATTGCTAGGAACAAGACCTGGCTGGTTAATGGTTGGACTATTTTTATTGTTCCCTATTTCATTGATCATGTTGATAGCCAGAAACAACCCTAAGCCTTTCTTCCCTAGTGGTGACCCACAATTTGCTTATGTATATTTAAAAATGCCTATTGGAACCAAAGCAAGTACTACCGATTCTTTTGTTAGAATTTTAGAAAATAGGGTATATAAAATTTTAGGGGATAATAAACCTGGAGTAGAAGGAAGCATTGTTGAAAGTGTTATCTCTAATGTTGCAGTTAGTGCTAATAATCCAAGAGATAATAA
>JANOQC010000211.1:0-13018 GCA_031422175.1 Sphingobacteriia bacterium
GCTATTTTTGATTCTGGAAACGATTTAGGAATTCCACTAGGGGGTGATTATACACCTTTTGTTCCTTTTGATCCAATTTATGGTGCTCCTGGGGGAGGGGGAGGGACCATTAATTTGCCACCAGTAGATCCTCTAGATGCAATTTATAATTGCAATTGTAATTGTGCCGAAGAAGATGATGGTACAAATGATTTAAGTGAAAGTTTTGAGCCAAAATGGGGACAGCTCGGTACATTAAATAATATTTTAACTGAAGTTCGCAAGAATATTTCTCAAATTCCAAATTTTCAAAACATAAATTTTGAGAATCAATTAAATGGAATGAGGAACTATTTTGAAGCAAATAGAATGTTCACACGAGATAATCAAAATAATTTTATAGATGATTTTACAAACGGTTCAAAAAAGATAGATAGATACATTTATACTTTTGATTTAGGCTGGATTGATATGCACCACTTTTTCTATGCTGCTTATTTAGCAGAGAAGTATAACGTAGTTGCATCAAATTCGATAACTTCATATGCAGAAATACTACAGCAACTAAAAGGTAATGAATCTGCTTTTTCATATGAAGATTTGCAATCGAATTCAGCTGGAATAGATTTTTATAAGAAGTATGCAAGTATTTTAAGAAATAAAAATATAAGTTTGGAGACGGCACTGGATTCGTATTTTACTACCGTTAATGCAACAGATCCTTCTAATTCACCTAATTATGACTATATACCGCATATTATCGATGGATTTTATGCAAAAAATATAAGTATCAAAGGTCTTATTGGTAGTCAATTATTTGAAGCAGCTTATGAAGCATATTGTAAAAAACCTACAAGTAGAAAACAATCAATTAAAGAAGCTCATATTAAAATTAAACATTCATCAAACTAAAAAAAATGAAAACTCAGTTTAGTTATATTATATTAGCACTCTTATTCTTTTCTTGTAGTAAGTTCGATAAAGTTTTAGAAGAAGTCAAAACGAATAACGATACGATTGAATATATCCTTACCCCAATTCATTTTATAGGTAAAAAGTCATTTGGGGTGTATCAATTAAAAGAATTATTTTCGGATAACAATGCCCACTTAATTCAGCTCAAAAAAAGTAGGTTAATAAATAGCACAACTAAAATATACTATTCTTCTTCTCAATGCATTTCGCTCGTTACAAGAATTGAAAAGAAGAGTACTGGGGGGTTTATAGATTATCTGATATCAAATAACTTAAATGAATCCGATTTTGTATGTGGATTAAATAATATTTATAACTTAAACCAAAATGAAGATATAACGCAAATAAAAATCAAGGTGAAGGAAACTAACTCATTATTAACATTAGCAATTATAGAAAGTGATTAGGATTCAAGAAAGAAAATATTATCCCTATTATAAATTAACCCCTAAATAAGCCATCATTCCGATGCCTATTTCAATGGCTGATTCATCAATATCAAATTTAGGTGTATGCACTTGATGTACAATTCCTTTAGCTTCATTCCTAACACCCAAGCGATAAAAGCAGCCAGGTATTATTTGTGTATAATAACCAAAATCTTCTGCACCCATTCTCATTTCGGTTTCTTCCACATGTTCTTTTCCCATATACACTTCAGCTAATTTCCATGCCGCATCGGTAAATGCAGGATCATTGTCTACAGTAGGATAGCCAATATCAATATGTAGATCTAATTCTCCACCCATACTTTCTACAATTCCCTTTGCTTGTTGACGAATCAATTCATGTGCTTTGTATCTCCAGGTTTCGTCCATAGCTCTAAATGTGCCCATTAGTTTTACTTCAGATGGAATTACATTGGTGGTGTTACCGCCTTGAACAGAACAAATAGACAATACAGAAGGTGATAATGGATTTTTATTCCGAGAAATAATTTGTTGTAAGCTTACAATTAAATGAGCTGCAATTAATACAGTATCTGCTGTAAGATGAGGGGCCGCTGCGTGTCCACCCTTGCTTCTGATAGTAATATAAATTTCATCGGCACTGGCCATCACCCTGCCTTTTTTAAAACTGAGTTGACCAACATTCAAACCGGGGTGAACATGTAAACCCACAATGCCAGAAGGCGTTGGATTTTCTAAAACGCCATCCTCAATCATATAACTGGCACCCCCCGGGTTTCTTTCTTCACCGGGTTGAAAAATTAATTTTACAGTTCCCTCCCATTCATCCTTTAATTGATTCAAAATTTTTGCAGCACCTAATAAAATAGTAGTATGAACATCATGACCACAAGCATGCATTACACCATCATTAGTAGATCTATAAGGAACATCGTTTTCTTCTAAAATAGGAAGTGCATCCATATCCGCTCTTAAAGCAATGACCCTACTAGTTGGATTCTTGCCTCGGATTATTCCTAAAACACCAGTTGTAGCCTTAGTTTCAAATTCAATTCCAAATTCGGTTAATTGATCTTTAACGTATGCAGCTGTATTATGTTCTTGATAACTTAGTTCAGGATTCGCATGTAGATGCCTGCGAACGGCAATAAAAGCTGGAGAATATTGTTTGGCAAGTAGTTTTATTTGATCATCGAGCATGAACATCAATTAAGTTAAAAATTTAAATCGTCTTTAGGGTAATATTCTATCGCATCTTCCACCACATAAACACCTTGAGGGAAATATTTATTCAATTGCTTTCTTAATTTTTCTGCATCCTCTCTTTTGATAAAGTTTCCGATTCTAATTTTGAAATTAGGCGATTGAAAAAGAATATAGGTTTTATGTTCTGGAAATTTATTCATCAAATCGGTTTTAATGGCCGATGCATTATCTCGATTAGTTGTACTTACCACTTGTAATCTAAAACCTTTGTATTGACCGCCGCTGGTCATCATGGAACTACGCTTATTAATTTGCGCTTGTTTTGCAGTTAACATATCCATTCTTGCATCTTTGACTACAATTATTGTATCGTTTGCTAAAGCAAATGAAGCAACCATTAAAAAAATGACCGCCAATAACCACTTCAAAGTTTTTATAACCAACATAATTTAAAGTTACTACAAAGTTGATAAAAATAAATAAAGGTACTAATACCTTAATATCCAATGGCTCCCACTGCATTAGTACCATTAACAATCGCAATACTAGCGCTGCATCCCAAGCGAGTTGCTCCAGCATCAACCAATTGTTGTGCAAATGTGTAATCTCTAATGCCACCAGAAGCTTTGATCTGAACATTTGAAGGCAAATGTTTTTTAATTAATGTTACTGCCTCTACAGTAGCCCCTTTTTCTGCATATCCTGTTGATGTCTTTAAATAATTTATTCCAGCAACACCGTATAATTCACAGCACTTAATAATTTCATCATCAGCAAGTATTCCACTTTCAATGATCACTTTTATAGTCTTCCCTTTATTTTGAATAATGGGCATAATATGATTCAACTCATTGGCTAAATATTGCCAGTCGGAATTTTTTATTGCACTGATATTCGCAACTATATCCAACTCGTCTGCACCGTCAACAATTGCCAATACAACTTCTGCCAATTTAGCTTCTACAGCTGAATAGCCGAATGGAAAACCAATGACGGTTGCCAATTTTACTGTACTATTCCCTAAAAATATTTTTGCTTTTTTTACAAAATTGGGAGGCACGCAAACAGCAGCAAATTGATAGTCGATGGCTTCTTTACAAAGCTTTTCAATATCACTCAACAATGCCGTTGGCTTTAATAATGTATGATCTATGTAAGCATTTAATTTCAAATGAACGGTTTATGATGAGTTATGAATTAGGAGTTATGAATTAGGAATTACAAGGCATCAACTCTTAATTCATAATTCTTATTTCTTAATTTTTAATTCTCCCTTCCATGACAAGCTTTAAATTTCTTGCCACTACCACAAGGGCATGGATCATTGCGTCCGATTTTTGGGCCCACTTTTACAGGCTCTTGCTTCACCGGAGTTGGATCGTGATAATCATTTTCATTTGCACCAAATTCTTGCCCTGAACTATCAACGGCTTCTTTGTTGGCACTCATTCTACTCATGTCGGTTTTTTGCTGGCGCCCCTCCTTTAATTCATCACCTTCAGCTAATGGAATACCTGCATGGCATAAGAATTGAACAATATCCTTATTTACTTCACCATCCATTTTTTTAAATAAATCAAAAGCTTCCATTTTGTAAATCACCAAAGGATCTTTTTGTTCGTATGTGGCTGTTTGAACACTCTGTTTTAAATCGTCCATAGAACGTAAATGTTCTTTCCATGCGTCATCAATAAAACCAAGTGTAATCGATTTTTCCAATGAGTTTAATAATTCAGCTCCATTAGATTTTAATGTTTTGTCCATATTAGCCAGCACTTGCATTTGTCTTCTACCATCAGTAAACGGCACAATTACATTATCTATTTGCGAACCCTGCTGTAACTTAATATTTTTAAATACAGGAACCGATTGAACCATCAAATCCTGTTTCTTTCTTTCGTAATTAGTAATTGCTTCTGAATACAATTTTTCAGTCAATTGATTTTCAGCTGTTTTGCTTAATTCTTCTGAACTAATAGAAGAATCGATACCAAAGTTTACAATTACGGCTAATCGGAATCCTTCATAATCATTTTGCTCTTTAAATGCACTTACCAATCCTTCTGCTACACCATACATAGCATTGTCTAAATCCAATGCCAACCTTTCTCCAAACAAAGCATGATTTCTTTTTGAATAAATCACTGTTCTTTGTTTATTCATTACATCATCATATTCCAATAAACGTTTTCTTATACCAAAATTATTTTCTTCTACTTTTCTTTGTGCACGTTCAATAGATTTAGTAATCATGCTATGCTGAATTACTTCACCTTCTTTGTACCCAGCAAAGTCCATTACTTTAGCAATTCTTTCGCTTCCAAACATGCGCATTAAATCATCTTCTAAAGAAACAAAAAACAGAGATGATCCAGGATCTCCTTGACGACCGGCACGACCTCTTAACTGACGATCTACTCTACGTGACTCATGACGCTCTGTTCCTAAAATTGCCAGACCTCCTGCTTCTTTAACACCAGGCCCTAGTTTGATATCAGTTCCTCGACCTGCCATATTGGTAGCAATAGTAACAGATCCTGCAAAACCAGCTTCTGCAACAATTTGCGCTTCTCTGGCATGTTGTTTTGCATTCAATACATTATGTGGGATTTGTTTTTGACGCAACATTCTACTCAATAATTCACTCACTTCAACCGATGTTGTACCAACCAATACAGGTCGGCCAGCAGCTGTTAATTTAGCAATCTCATCAATCACTGCCCCAAACTTTTCACGCTTTGTTTTAAATACTAAATCTTGATCATCTTTTCTAATAGCAGTAACATTAGTAGGAATACTTACCACATCTAATTTATAAATATCCCACAATTCTGCAGCTTCTGTTTCTGCTGTTCCAGTCATACCTGCTAACTTATGGTACATCCTGAAATAGTTCTGCAAAGTAACGGTAGCATAGGTTTGAGTAGCTGCTTCAATCTTTACATTTTCTTTTGCTTCAATAGCTTGATGCAAACCGTCGGAATACCTTCTTCCATCAAGTATACGACCAGTTTGTTCATCAACAATTTTTACACCACCATCCATAACCACATATTCAACATCTTTATCAAATAAGGTGTATGCTTTTAACAATTGTTGAACAGTATGTATACGATCTGCTTTAACTGAATATTCATTAATGATCGATTCTTTCTTATGCAATTTTTGATCAGCTTCTAAAGATGCATCTTTATCAACAGCTGCTAAGGTTAAACTAATATCAGGCAACACAAAAAAAGTAGTGTCTTCGCCCGCTCCTGTGATCAATTGAATTCCTTTATCTGTAAGTTCTACCGAATTATTTTTTTCATCAATATAGAAATACAATTCTTTATCTGCAATAGGCATTTCTTTTTGTTGATCAGCCAAATAATAGTTTTCTGATTTTTGTAATTTTACCCTAATTCCAGGTTCACTTAAAAACTTAATTAAAGCGCTGTTCTTTGGTAAACCCCTATGAGCACGGAACAAAGCCAATCCGCCATCTTTTGGATCATCATTTCCTTCAATAATTTTTTTCTTTGCTTCTGTTAAGAAATGTTGAGTTGCTCTTTTTTGTGCATCTACCAACTTTTCTATTCTCGGTTTCAAATCAAAGAACTGTTGTTCCCCAGTTTGATGACCTATCGGACCAGAAATGATCAAAGGTGTTCTAGCATCATCTATCAACACAGAATCCACCTCATCAACCATGGCAAAATGGTGTTTCCTTTGAACCATTTCTGATGGACTATGCACCATATTATCCCTCAGATAATCAAAACCAAATTCATTATTAGTGCCATAAGTAATATCAGCTAAATATGCTTTTCTTCTTGCATCACTATTCGGTTCGTGCTTGTCTATACAATCTACCGTTAATCCCAGCCATTCAAATATGGTACCATTCCATTCGCTATCTCTTTTTGCCAGATAATCATTCACTGTAACTATGTGAACCCCTTCGCCAGCTAAAGCATTTAAATAGGCAGGCAATGTTGACACCAAAGTTTTTCCTTCACCAGTAGACATTTCAGCAATTTTACCTTGATGCAAAACGCTACCACCAATCAATTGAACATCATAATGCACCATATTCCATAAAACAGTTCCTCCACCAGCGGTCCAAGTATTTTTAAATTCTACTTGATCGCCAACGATGGTAATATACTCTTTCCTCACACTAAATTCCCTATCAAGCTGTGTAGCTGTGGCGCTTAGGATAGCGTTTTCTTTAAACCTCCTCGCAGTTTCTTTGATTACAGCAAATGCTTCGGGTTGAATTTCACTCAGCGCTACTTCAATTTGTTGATCCCTTTCTTTTTTTAATTTATCTATCTGCTGATAGATAATGTCTTTACCATGAATATCATTTTCAGTCAGGGCATCTGCAGCCGCTTTTTGAGTGGTAATTTCGGCATCAATGGTTGAAAGATGAATTTGAATCCTTTCTTTAAATGATCCAGTTTTTGCCCGGAGTTCATCGTTTGATAGGGTTTGATACTGTTGAAAAAAATGTTTGGCTTTTTCAACTATGGGCATTAAAATCTGCACATCTTTTTCACTTTTATTACCACCGAATAACTTAGAAATAAACTTCAACATATAATAATTGCGCTAATATGAAAATATTTTACAATCAAACAGCGTGCAAAAGTTATTTTTAGTCAATTTGGCACCCAGTTTAAGAGGCGGCAAATGTAAGCTTTTGAATGGTTTTTGCATTAGATACGGTGGGCATTCAACAAAAAATGGTCAAAATTTAGTCAGCAAAATTTGAGTATTGGTCATTTTAGTCTTGCCCATAATTAGGATTGAAGCTACTTGTACTTTCAAAAAAGCCAAGTTCTAATTGGAATTTATGACTGATTTGGCTACTTTTGCAGCCCAAAACAGTACTAACGTATGGCAGGTCAATTAAAAGAGGTTAGAAACAGAATCAAAAGTGTTCAAAGCACCCAGCAGATCACAAAAGCCATGAAAATGGTTAGTGCTGCTAAATTGCGTCGCGCCCAAGACTCCATCACACAGATGCGTCCTTATGCAAAAAAATTACAAGAGATGCTGAGCAATATTGTGAGTAGTATTGAAGGTGGAATGACCCTTGCACTTGCAGAAGAGAGAAATGTAGAAAAAGTATTGTTGATAGTTGTAACTAGCGATAGAGGACTTTGTGGCGGCTACAACGCAAATTTGATAAAACTTGCAAAAAGTACCATATCGGAAAAATACGAAGCACAATGGAAAAAAGGAAACGTGCATATTTGGAATATTGGTAAAAAAGGATTTGAAGGATTAAGTAAAACTGGATACAAAACGGATGCAACTTTTAAAGATATTTATTTGAATCTTAATTTCGAAGCAGTTCAAGTTGCTGCTCAAGCTGCAATGAAAGCATTTGAAAATAAAGAATTTGATGCTATAGAAATTATTTACAGTGAGTTTAAGAATGCAGCAACACAAGTATTTACTGCTGAACAATTCTTGCCGATTCCTAAAGTGAGTAAAGTAGCAAATCAAAAAAAATCAGACTTTATTTTTGAACCTGTAAAAGAGCAGTTGATTGCAGCGTTAATGCCTAAAATTTTGAACACACAACTATTCAAAGCTGTACTGGATGGAAATGCCAGCGAGCATGGCGCAAGAATGACAGCAATGGATAAGGCCAGTGAAAATGCAAATGAATTATTGAAATCTCTTAAGCTTAGTTATAATCGTGCTAGGCAAGCTGCTATTACTACTGAGTTAACAGAGATTGTGAGTGGCGCGGCAGCATTACAAGGTTAGATTGGTTAAATGAGTTATGAAAAAATCAAATCATAACTTCTTATTAATAACTCATATCTTTTAATTCTTATCTTTTAATTCTTATCTCATAACTCTCCAAATGGATCTAAGCGAAATAATACCACATATTGAAGTACTCATTTTTGCTAGTGAGAAACCATTAACAACTTTAGATATTGTTGAATTAATCAATAATAGTTTTGGGTTTTTGGAAGAAAGAATTTCATTAGATCAAGTAGAATCAGCTGTAGAAGGAATCAGGGAAAAATACAATTCAGAATTTTATCCATTTGAAGTTCGTGAAAGCGGAGGCGGCTGGCAATTTCTTACAAAAAAAGATTTTCATAAAACCATTGCCCAATTAAATGGCGACAAATTTTTAAAAAGGTTATCCAATGCTGCGTTAGAAACACTTGCAATAATTGCATATAAACAACCCATCACAAAAGGTGAAATAGAAGCAATAAGAGGAGTAAACAGCGATTATAGTATTCAAAAATTATTGGAAAAAGAATTGATTTTAATTAGTGGAAGAAATGAGCAAATGCCAGGAAAACCACTGATATATGCAACGTCCAAAACATTTATGGATTACTTTGGAATAAATAACACTGCTGACCTACCTAAAATCAGAGAAGTTTTGGCCGAACAATTAATTGAAGGAACATTAATTAGGCCAGAAGACTTCACCATCCAGCCTATTGCAGATGCCATTATTAATGAAGAAATCATAGATGGAGATGTTTCTGCTATAGAAGTGAATGAGGTAGGAGAAATGATTATCAAAAAAGAAGAAGAAAGCGACAATTCTACAGAAGAACATAACCCCGAATAAGTTTGGTTATTATCTTTACGCTATGCCACTTACAATCAATAACAATCAGTTATCTACCCTAGCAGAAAATTTTGGCACACCATTGTATGTGTATAATGCAGATAAAATAACAAACCAGTATCAACTATTACAGAATGCATTTAATGGTGTAGATACTAGATTCTTTTTCGCTTGCAAATCGTTGACCAACATCAATATTTTAAAACATATTCGTTCGTTGGGATGCAATATTGATTGTAGTTCTATCAATGAAGCTAAACTAGCACTTCTTGCGGGTTTTAATCCTTCAACTATTTTATATACTAGTAATGGTATTGCTTTCGATGAAATTGAAGAATCAGTTGGGATGGGCATCAACGTGAATATCGACAGTTTATCTAATTTGGAAAAATTTGGGAAAAAATATGGTCATGGATATCCAGTAGGTATAAGACTTCAACCCAATATAATGGCTGGAGGAAATTTAAAAATTTCAACAGGACATGAAAAAAGTAAGTTTGGAATTCCATTAGATCAATTAGATAGTATTCTCACATTAGTAAAAGAATATGAAATTAATATCGCAGGACTTCATGTTCATACAGGTAGTGAAATAAAAGATGTATCAGTTTTTATGCAAGTGGCTGATATTTTTTTTGATTTAGTTCCCTTATTTCCTGAGTTGGTTTTTTTAGATTTAGGAGGAGGATTCAAAGTACCTTATAAAGACAATGAGACTGGAACAGATATTTTTTTATTGGCCAAAAAAGTACAAGAATCGTTGAAGCGTTTAACGGATACATATGGAAGAAAATTTCAAGCATGGTTCGAACCGGGTAAATATTTGGTAAGTGAGTCAGGAAGTTTTATTACAACAGTTAATGTAATTAAAAAAAATAAAGCAGCAACTTTCGTGGGCGTTAATAGCGGTTTCAATCATTTAATCCGACCAATGTTTTATGAAGCCTACCACAATATTAGAAATATCAGCAACCCAGAAGGACCAACACACAACTATGCTGTAGTAGGAAATATTTGCGAAACCGACACTTTTGCGTGGAATAGGCCTATCAATGAAGTAAGGGAAGGCGATTTATTGGTATTTGATAATGCAGGTGCCTATGGTTTTGAAATGGGAAGTAATTACAATTCCAGATTTTTACCAGCACAAGTAATGCTTAAAGATGGTCAAGTACAGCTAATCAGAAAAAGGGATGTTTTTGAGGATTTATTAAGAAATCAGATAGATTTAGATTGATAACTTATTTGTAGTTTGCATTTACATGATTGAAGTAAAAGATATTTACAAGAGTTTTCAGGGTAGAACCATTCTAGATGGCATTAGCGCTGTAATGGAAACAGGTAAATGTAACCTGATTATTGGAGCAAGTGGAAGCGGAAAAACAGTGCTCACTAAATGTATTGTAGGCCTATTTTATCCAGAATCTGGTATTATTTCTTTTGATGGTGCGGATATGATTTCTATGGAAACAAAAGAAAGAAAATTGCTTCGTCAAAAAATAGGTATGCTGTTTCAGGGAAACGCATTATTTGATTCTATGACTGTTGTAGAAAATGTAATGTTCCCATTAAATATGTTTACCAATTGGACTTTAGCCCAAAAAAGAAAAAGAGCCGCAGAAGTTTTGGAGCGAGTAAATTTAACAGAAGCACATAGTAGATTCCCTGCCGAAATAAGTGGAGGAATGAAAAAAAGGGTGGGTATTGCCCGTTCAATTGTATTAAATCCTCAATATCTTTTTTGTGATGAACCTAATTCGGGATTAGATCCTCAGACTTCTTTGGTGATAGATAAACTCATTAAAGAAATTACGGTAGAATACAATATCACTACTATTGTTGTAACCCATGATATGAATAGTGTGATGGAAATTGGAGACCATATTGTTTATTTACATCAAGGAAAAAAACAATGGGAAGGAACCAACAAAGACATTATTTTCAGCAAAGATCAACTATTGAATGATTTTATTTTTGCTTCTGAATTATTACAAGATGCAAAAGATATGAGAATGATAGAAGCCAATCAACAAAAAGCGAAATGAAACAAATAATTATACTACTTTTTACCATTTTTTTTACTTTTTCTGCTAAGGCACAATCTCCAATCGATACTATTCCTACTTATCAAAAAAATAAGGCAATGCCTGTTTTCAGATTATTACAAACAGATAGTAGTTGGTTGGAAACAAAAGATTTACCTACCTATGATTATACAGCAATTATTTATTTCAGCCCTGAATGTAGCCATTGCCAATATGAAGCAACAGAAATTGTAAAAAAAATTGATAGTTTAAAAAACATATTGTTCATTTGGGCTTCTTACCGCGATTTTGAAGACATTAAAAAGTTCTACTACAAATACAAGCTCAATCAATTCCCTAACATAAAAGTTGGTAGAGACCCCAAATATTTGATTCCTTCCTTTTATCAAGTAAAATTTACCCCTTTTGTAGCATTATACAACAACAAGAAAGCCTTTTTAAAAGCTTGGGAAATGGGTGTAGAAATGCCTGAATTAATCGAATTTATTAATAAAAAATAACTGTACAGTTGTACCTTTACTATATCAATTAATCAATCTAAATATTGCAATTATGAAAGTTACCGTTGTAGGTGCAGGTGCCGTTGGAGCTACTTGTGCTGATAATATCGCACGCAAAGAATTGTGCACTGAACTTGTTTTGCTAGATATTAAAGAAGGTTTGGCAGAAGGCAAAGCACAGGATATGATGCAAACTGCTGCATTATTGGGTTTTGACACCAAAATTGTTGGAAGCACCAATGACTATGCAAAAACAGCAGGAAGTGATGTGGTAGTAATTACATCTGGTATACCTCGTAAACCAGGAATGACAAGAGAAGAATTAATTGGTACTAATGCGGGTATCGTAAAAGGTGTTTGCGAGAATATATTAAAACACTCTCCTAATGCTATTATCATTGTAATCAGTAATCCTATGGATACAATGACTTATTTAGCACTTACTTCTACTGGGTTACCTAAGCACAGAATTATTGGAATGGGAGGAACACTTGATAGCAGTAGATTTAAATACCAATTGAGCCAGCATTTAGGATGCAGTCCAGCAGATTTAAATGCTGTAGTGATTGGCGGACATGGAGATACCACAATGATTCCTTTAATCAGACATGCAACTTGGAATTCTGCACCAGTATCCAATTTTTTAAGTGCCGAACAACAGACACAAATTGTAAATGACACAATGGTAGGTGGAGCTACTTTAACTAAACTAATTGGAACTTCAGCTTGGTATGCACCAGGTGCTGCAGGGGCTGCTTTAGTAGAAAGTATTGTACGTGATCAGAAAAAATTATTTACTTGCTGTGTTAGTCTTGATGGAGAATACGGTCAAAAAGATATTTGTTTAGGAGTGCCAGTAACGATAGGCAAAAATGGATGGGAAAAAGTACTCGATTTTTCTTTGAACGCCGATGAGCAAGCAGCATTCGATAAAAGTGCAGAAGCAGTAAGAAGTATGAATGAAGTATTGAAAACACTTTAATTCAAATCCGAATATTTTAAAAAAAGGTAGGAACTAATTTCTGCCTTTTTTTATACCCATAGTTTTGCAGTGCTTGCTATGGCTTGAACATCTTGTTGTTGCATACAATTAAAATGCCCTTTGGGGCATTTTTTTGTGCCATAATTAGAACAGGGTTGACAGGAAAGATTTGGAACAATAAAATTTTTATAAGCAATTGAATTTGCATGAGCAACCAATTGATTAATGCCGTAATAAGGCTCAACATCTAATAACGGAGAGGTTCCTCCCCAAATAGCTAGTACTTTTTTATTTAAAGCACAAGCGATGTATTGCAATCC
>JANOQC010000212.1:0-2286 GCA_031422175.1 Sphingobacteriia bacterium
ATCTCATTTGTAACTTCTCCCTTTTTTCATTATTTTCGCCCCCCTTTAAGAACAGCAATGTTCTTCGGGCCTATAGCTCAGTTGGTTAGAGCACCTGACTCATAATCAGGGGGTCCCTGGATCATGCCCAGGTGGGCCCACTTAAACAGACCTTGAAAATCAACCACTTACATACAAAAAATGTAGGTGGTTTTTTATTTTAGAAAAAACACGCCAAGTTCACGCCAAGTTTTGGGGTGAAAAGGTAGAAGTGGGGTTATTTCACCTTCCCCAAATACTTCCTCTGTATAAAATATTCAAAGAAACGTTTATCAAACTCAGTTCGTTGTCTTTCAATAAGGTCATCATTGCTACTAGTATAAACCATAAATTTCTTATTGATAATTTGAATGGTGGCTGCACGTATGTTATTCTGGATCTTTAATGATTTGTTGGAAATACCAAGTACCTGATTAACCTGTGTTATGGTGGTCATGGTATCTACCGAGGTGTTAGATACTATTATATCTAATAGCCCCTTTTCAACCTCTGTGAGATTTTCTCTAAATGATTCCTGATTTGCAACGGTTATCTCTCCATTACCCTTCTTACCTGAAATCAAATAACTATTCATCAGAAATTCAACCTTGTGCTTTAATTTTTTGTTGCGCTTAAAAAGAATTAAAAAAATTAACCCTGAAAGGATGGCCAATATAATAATTATTAAAGGGTAAGGATTGTCCAGTAATAATGCTGTTTTATTGATACCCATATATATTGGGATTCCTGTATCAACAAAATCTCGTTCTCCAAATGAGATACTATCAATTAACCCATTTTGTGGGTCAAAGAAAAACAAAGTACTATCCTTAGCGTAAAAAAGTCTTTCTTTTTGTGGTGTAAACCTTCCGTGTATTTGAGCTGATTTCTCACTTAAAAAAATATTAAACCGATTATGCTTAAAATCGTAAAGAAAAACATCTGTTTCACCTACATGTATAAGTCCGAATTTTGTATGAAATGGGCCAGGAAATAAATACGCCACGATGCCATCTTTTGAAATGTTTTCGTTGAAGATTTTTGCTTCATTCCACCATTTCTTAGTAACGAGGTCAAAACATTGTACGTAAATTGTTTTATCAGTTAAATAAGTTTCATCTTCATTTAACTGTTTGGGGTTCACATAAATAAAATATCACTAGCGTTTTGATATTACTCGAAGATATTCAATTGGTTACGATTTAGTTCTTTGAAATTTTGTTGTATTTGGTTTGTGAAAAGCTCATTAATTGGTACTTTGTCAAAGACAGATATGCTGATAACCTGTAACATTTCATAAAGAGATTGTTTTAGGTGAAATCGTTTCTTCGCGATTGCAACAATTATATAAACTGAGATAGCAATCCATATCTGAACTTTCACTGCGTTTTCGCTGGTACCCCAGAAAGTTTTGATTTTTAAGTTCTGTTTAATCCACTTAAAAAACAATTCAATCTTCCATCTATGTTTATACAGTTTAGCTATTTCAGTCGCTTCTAATTCTAAATTATTTGTTAGAAAAATAAGTACTCGTTTATGTTCTTCATCATAGAATTTTATGCGCCTGATTTTTGCTGGATAATTTTTAGAGGCATAATGGCCTTGAACAGATATTAATTGATCAGCTAGAATGCCAAGAGACCTATTTTTCTTATTAGACTTTACACATTTAAAATTCATATTTTCTTTTGCTCTAATTACAAAAAAAGCCTTTGAAGTATGGATTCGATAAAGCCGTTCATAATCGATGTAACCCCTATCCAGTATGTAAAAGCTGTCAATCTGATAAGATATTGTATCCAGAATATTGACCTCATGAATTGCGGCAGTTGTTATTTGAATAAACTCTGGAATAGCAGATCTTAAATCAAGTTGAACGTGAAGTTTTATACCAGCTTTTGTTGATCTGAAATTCGCCCACTGAAAAAGCGAAAGACACATATCAATAGTTGAAGCATCAATTGCAAATACTGGATTATCAATGGAGAGTTCAAGATCTTTTTCGCCAACGTATAATGTCTGGGCTTCTTTAATTAGTACCCAAGCAAAATCGGCGAAAATTCTCCAATCTCTATTTTCATTGGCAGTTGATAAAGTGCTTTTAGCAACTGCTTCACCAATGCCAATGTGATATAATTTATTCAAGTTGGCTTTTAAACAAAGGATGGTATCTGACAAACTTTCTCTATGGGTCTTATACGGATATAGCTTTACAGTTTTAGAGGAAAACAACCTCTATGACAACTCAAAACCTAGAACAGTTCAAGT
>JANOQC010000213.1:0-8007 GCA_031422175.1 Sphingobacteriia bacterium
TAAGCTCCCCAAATGGTAATAGATTGTAAGGCTTCGTATGGAGTAAGTCGTTCCTCTGCACCAATAACGGCACCACTTCTTGAAACACGATTTACGGTTGTCCACATAATCATCATCAGGTTGGGTAGTGCTACCGGTGCATCAGTATGGCTGGTTACGTGTAACCCTTTGTTTAGAGCAGATTTGATGGGGCTAATCTTATTGCCCAAAGAATCACCAATAATTTTTTTGTGCCAGTCGCCCCAATAAAAAGTATGCATTGGGAAGAGAGAAGCCACTACACCTAATTTTTTCAGGCTGTCAAGCTGATCCATACGAACGTATTGCCCGTGTATCAATACATTTCTTCTATCGGTATTACCATATTTGGCAGCAGCCGGTTTCATACAGCGAATCATTTGATCGATAGCGGCATCACCGTTGGCATGAGAAATTATTTGCCAGTTATTGGCAAAAGCGGAGTCATATACTGCCATTACTTTTTTGTCATCTGCTATGGCAGGATAGCCTAAATATCCCGCTTTCTGTCCGTCTGGGGGTATTAAATAAGGGATGGTTCTCCATGCGGTACGACCTTGTGGGGAGCCATCCAATGTAATTTTTACGCCTCCTATACGGTAGTGGTGATTGTATTCTTTTTTGTTCCATTCGCTATGCAGGTATTTAGGCATTGAATAATCAATGTAAGACACTACATCAATTTTGAGTTTTCCACTTAGGGCATAACTGGCTAGTTGTTCGTGATTTTCCATTGCCTTACCTTCTTGTATACTTGTGTGACCAAATTTAAATGCCATTTCTTGACCTTTATCAAAATAAAAATCGACCAATTCTGGTTCTGGTGTAACGATAGGGAAAAGAACTTTAAGTGCTGCCATTTCTTCCAACACGCCATTGGGTTCTTGAGAGTTTGGAATTCTGCGGATAACCCCACCATCAGGGTCTTTTGTTGCAGCCGTCATTTTTATTAACGCTAAGGCTTTGCTGTTTACCGAACAAAAATGACCTGTAATATGCATAACGCAAACGGGTACATCTTTTGATACTTTGTCCAGGTCTTCTCTTGTAGGAAATCTGCCTTCTTTCAGCACGGCATCATCAAAACCCATCCCAAAAATCCAACCCTTGGTTTTGTCTGTTCCGTTTTTGGCGTACCAGTCTTTCATTATTTGAACCAAGTCATCTATGTTGTCGCAATTTCCATCAGGTCCAGGCAACAAATTGGCAGCTACCGCCTGCATGCCCAAAGCTGCAAAATGAATATGTCCTTCAAAAAAACCAGGGACCAATGTTTTACCTTGTAGATCATTCATAGCAGTGCTGTCTCCATGAAATTTTTCGGCTTCTGATTTTGTTCCTACAAAAATTATTTTACCATTTTTCAAAGCAACTGCTTCTACATAAGCAGGGCTTTCACCTTCCATGGTAATAATATCACCATTGTAATAAATAGCAGTTGCTGCATCAGCGGAGGATGCTGTTTGGTTTGCATCATTGCAGCTTGCAAAGGCCAACGCAATAAGGCCAATGATGAATTGATGTTTAATTTTCATTGATGTTTATTTAATTATTTTAAAAGTAGGCTATTTGGCGAAAAATAGAGGTATGTTCATGTAATAATGGAATGAGCAATATCGCATTATTTAATAGAACTTATTTTTTTTCTTATAAAAATAAGTATTAAAACGTAATTTTTTTTGTAACAGAATATACCTCTTAAAGCCTATACTGCATTTCAGCAGGTCCAAAATATGCCTTAGCTATTGATTTGTTTAATGTACTCCGAAGGTGTTTGCCCGATTATTTCCTTAAAATTTTTGATAAAAGTTGACCGGGCAGTAAAACCACATTCCGCCGAAATGGCTTCAAGGGTAAGGTTCTTCCAGTGTGGGTTATTTATATGCGATATAAAATAATTTACCCGGTACCTGTTTAAAAATTCGCGAAAGCCCATGCCGTATTCCCGATTGATAAATGCAGAGAGTGTATTGCGGGCAATATTTGTGTCAATAACCAACAGCTCCAGCGAATAGAGGGGATTTAGAAAAGGCTGGTGGTCATTAAAAAAATCTTCTACCTTTTTTTTATAATGATTTAAGTCCGGATGGCTGATGGCTATGTCTTTATCAGCTTTATCGACAGTTTTAATATTATTTTCGTTAGTATGAATAGTTTGAGAATCGATAACCGGGCTAACCCCCAATAGGATTTCCTTTTGCATATTTGGGTAGTACGAAAAGCCAGGCTGATAAACCCCATACAACAAATTTGGTCGTATGAACAATTGCACACAAATAACAATTACTGTAATGCAAAGGGCAAAATCTACAACAGCAAAATTAGTTTTCTTTAGCGGTGCAATTATTGAACTGGCCAGAACAGCCAGCAGCAACCCTGCCATTAACCCATTAAATATGGTTAACCATCCCAGCAGCATCTTATTATCGGATACAACCTGTGGGGTAGCCTTTTTTTTAAACTGCACTATTAGCCGATAGTTTAAAATAATAAACAATGATAACCATATCACCCTAAAGAGTGGAAAAACATAGGCCGGAAAAATCCCTTCACTAAGCTGTGCCTGTAAGGCTTTGTTGCTAAATAATCTCTTTAGATAATCAGCTTTTCCCTGGTATGGCTGGGCATAAAACGGAATAAGGTTGATGGTATACAACAGGGCCGGAACCAATAGCCACCAATCATTGCCCCTGAACCGTAATTCACCCTTCAAAACAGATCTTACATATAAAAAAGCCACCGGGGTTATTAGTAAAGAAAAAGGAGTAACCACCCTAAACATAAAGGGCACTTTAAGCATTAGCTCAGAATATAGCAAAACGTTGTTCAGGCTTTGAAAAGAAAAAATCAATAATACCAATGCCAGCATGTTATTACTGTGGCGCTGTTCCTTATTAACCCAACGCAGGATACCTGCTGCTAAAAAAGCCAGAAAGAAAGAGATGAATGAAAATATTATATCTATCTGCTCGATGGGCAAATTTAAAAGATAAATTTATAGTACTGTTCGGTTAATGATTTCGTAACGAACGGATAGGTTTGGTGCTATTACATGAAAGAGAATCACACTTCTAAATTGAATTTACATAACGTGATACACAACCTAAAATTGATTATTGAATGGGAAATGATCTTCCTTCAAAAACTGTTTCTAGTACTTTTATATCCTTTAATTTAATGGGTTCAACTTTCATTGGGTTTTCTGCGAGTATTACAAAGTCGGCTTTTTTACCTGTTTTTATACTGCCGGTTACTTCATCCATACGCAATACAAATGCGGCGTTGCTGGTAATGGCTTGCAGTGCATTGTATACCGGAATTTTTTCTTGCGGAGCCATTAGTATACCATCAGCGGTTATACGATTTACAGCAATCCATGCTAACAATAATGGTTGTATGGGTGCCATTGAAAAATCACTATGCAACGTAAACGGTACTTTATTTTTTAACAGTGATCCTAATCGTACCATTTCTGAAGCCCTCTGCTGGCCTAAGTTTCCGGCAGCATATTTGTCACCCATTGAATAGACATAGTATGGGTTGGCAGATACAATTGCGCCAAGTTCAGCAATACGTTTAGCTTGTGCTTCCGATGATTGCCCAAAATGTTCTATGGTAAGTCGGTGATCTTTCTTTGGGCTTTCCTTTTGTAATTTTTCCAAAACATTTAAAATAGTAGTAAGCCCGCCGCTTCCGTTACAATGTATATGTATGGTATAATTGGTTTTCCACCAAAGCCGCATAGCTTTTTCTAACCGTTCGGGTGTCATAATCCATTCTCCTTTGTGCCCGTCTCTGTATCCCGG
This sequence comes from Sphingobacteriia bacterium, assembly GCA_031422175.1. Lineage (GTDB taxonomy): Bacteria > Bacteroidota > Bacteroidia > Chitinophagales > Chitinophagaceae > Sediminibacterium. The sequence continues at coordinate 3,825 of JANOQC010000213.1, forward strand.
AGGTTCTACCTGAAATGCCTGGCCGAAAAAAGCACCATCGGCAAATAATTTTATGCTAGGGCCAATTACTATATGCGGACTGCTTTTTTGTTGAAGGTCATTAACTGCTGCTACAATTTTGCTTTCGTCTCCACCCAGTACAAGACTTAATGTATTGCAATCTGGGGTTAACTGAATGCGAAATGGTGTTTGGTCATTTTCCAAACCATCAGCAATAAATTTCATGTCAACGGGAATACTACCTGTGGTACCGGTAGCCATATCGCCAACGGTTGTAACACCACCAAGATGCGTAACTGCACTAAATTTACCCATATTGGCTTTCATAACACTATCGCCCATAATGGTGGGTACCAATTTGGGAACGATCACATTAAAAAATCCTGCTTCTAAAAACCTGCCCTTTTCATAAAATATTTGTTGATTGCCTTTTGTCTCTGCTTGGGTAACGCTAAATGAAGTAAGTGCTGCCGTATTCAAAAACATTTCATGTGCAGAGTATTGCCAAACCATGATAGGCCTTGTGGTAGAAATGGCATCTAATTCTTTGCGAGACATGCTGCCATGAAAAGGCTCCATATATCCCCATACAATTAATTGCTCTGTTGGGTTTTTCATTGCGGCGTCATATTCTTTTACTTTGGCAATAAATGCATCGTGTCCACGAACGGCAGTCATTTTGCCCCATGGAAAATTCCAATCAAAGGGTGAAGCGAATTGGGTGTTTAATACGATAGCACCTAATATTGGATGTAGGTGTGGATCAATAAAACCCGGCATCATCGTCTTGCCCTGCAAATCATTCATCACTGTACTATCGCCTTTCATTTTTTCTGCATCGGCCCTGCTGCCTACAAAAACTATTTTACTGTCTTTTACAGCAACCGCTTCTGCATAAGTGGCACTGTCGCCTTCCATAGTAATAATGTCGCCGCCAAAGTAAATGGCGTCTGCATTTGTAGAATTACTTTGTTTGGTTGATTGATTACAACTTCCTAAAACAATTGCGGAAATAATAAAAACAAGTTTTGATACTTTTTTCATGGAATAAATTTTATTTTAATAATGCAAGTGCTTCTCTAATTTTTTTCCAAGCGCGTTCAATATTTTCCATGCTATTGGCAAAAGAAAAACGAACACATAAAGGCTCACCAAATGCATCGCCCATAACAGAAGAAACATTGGCGGTATTTAATAAATACATACTGAGATCAGCAGCGTTCTTTATTGATTCTGTACCATTTGATTTTCCATAATAATGACTTACATCTGGGAATACATAGAAAGCACCTTCTGGTTCAAAGCATTTAAAACCAGGAATGATTTTCACCAATTCTAAACTACGTTTCCTTCTCCTAGTAAATTCTTCAGTCATTGCTTCTGAAGGACGCAGATCGCCTGTAAGTGCTATTACGGCTGCTTTTTGTGTGATTGAACAAGTTCCACTAGTGAATTGTCCTTGTATTTTTTCCATTGCCTTAGCAATGGTTACGTTAGATGCAGTATAACCCAATCTCCAACCAGTCATGGCAAATCCTTTGCTCAATCCATTGATCAATACTACTCGGTCTTTAATTTCATCGAACTGTGCAATACTCTCGTGCTTACCCATGAAATTGATGTACTCGTAAATTTCATCGGAAAGAATAATAATAGATGGATGTTTTACAAAAACGGCTGCTAAAGCTGCTAATTCTTCTTTGCTATAAACAGCTCCTGAAGGGTTACAAGGAGAAGAGAACATAAATACTTTAGAACGAGGAGTTATCGCAGCTTCAACTTGTGCAGGTGTTGCTTTGAATTTATTTTCTACAGTGGTTCTGATCTCTACTACTTTGCCACGGGCAATTTTTACCAATTCAGAATAGGTTACCCAATAAGGTGTTGGAATAATTACTTCATCCCCTTCATCTACTAATGCTAGGATAGCATTCGCTAAACTTTGCTTTGCGCCAGTAGAAGAAACAATTTGCTCAGGATGATAGTCAAGGTTATTATCTCTTTTAAGTTTAGCACAAACTGCTTCTCTTAAATCTAAAAAACCAGCAACAGGTGTATAATGACTCCAGTTATCATTGATGGCTTTGATAGCTGCATCTTTTATATGTTGGGGTGTATCAAAATCGGGCTCACCCAAACTAAGATCAATCACGTCTACACCACTAGCTCTTAATTCGCGACCTAATTTGGCCATTTTTAAGGTTTCTGGTTCATTAAATCTGTTCAATAAAGAAGAAAGTTCCATTCGTATGTATATTAATTATTTTATTATATATGAGGTGAAGTTCGGAAAAAGGGATTAAACGGACTAAACAATTCCTGAACCCAATAGTGTATTGATTATTGCCGAAAATTATTTTTGGTGATACTAAAATTTCTTCAGATCAGGAGTATATTTTCTTTTTCGAGCCAATTCATATTTATAAACTGCCTGACCCAAATTCTTCATGAACGGAAAACCAATTGTTTCGTAATCATAATGATCGTCATTATAAATACCATCTTGGTTACAAGAAATAACAACACTCAACATAAATTCTATATTGTTAGCAAGATCAGCTACATAAGTTACATCAATTAAAAAACCATAAGCATCACCTACTTTATTAAAAATTCTAAAGCTACTTGGCTTTGTTCCTTTCTCCGAACCATAATACAAGAACTTACAATATGCATCCCAGTAATGTGTTGAATCGTAATTAGGAAAATCACTTTCTTTCGGAAAAGCACTCATCCATTTTTGAACAAATGCATAATCCTCTTTGGTTAAATTAAATTGTTGTTCTTTCTTCAATTGCTCCGGAAATAAAACAGATTGAAGTATATGATGGAGGTCTTGTAAATAAACCCTGTTCTTAGTAGCAAATGAAAATGGTTCATTTACCAATTTCCCTCTACTCATAAAACCCTTACCCAGCTTAGCTTCTAAGGCAGGATAAATAGCTTGAGATTTTTGCATAGGTTGCTCATACACTAATGCACCTGAAGTATCATAAAATTTTACTGTGTTGGTAGTAGCATTCTGCTCAAGGGTTCTACTAATTTGTAAACGATGACGGATGATAGCATCGGAATAACCTTTAGCCGATAACTTTTTTTGAATGTATTCTTGTCCTAAAAATTCATACAAGCGATTGTATGCATCATTATCGCTCACTAAAAATATTTGTTTGATATAATTTTCAATTGTTGGCCTGCTATCTGCCGCATTGGGTTGAGTATATACATGATCCTGCGCTGTAGCAGAACTATCTGTAATCATAGTGGTTTCTTTGGTAAGCCCTTTTACTTTGAGTTCATTGAGTTTTTCCAAAGCCAATAATGCAATAGGCATTTTTACTGTGCTCGCTGGGTAGAAATAAGTATTGTTATTGAGGTTATAATTATATTCTGTAAAGCTTGGTTTATTGCGTTTGTTGCGATCTATTTGGGTATATACAATCTGAATCCGAAGGCTGTCTTTATTAGCAATCGCGTTTTTTAATGATGGATTAGATTGCAACAATATTTCCAACGGATTGGAACTTGAACTTTGCTGGACATTCTGAGCAGTTAATATTTCAAAGCTCAATAAATACACGGCTATATAAATAAAGGTTCTCATCCTTCAAACTTAAAATAAAATCCCAATAATTCATAACTTCACCAAATGCCACATGAATCTATTTCAGTTTTCGATATGTTCAAAATAGGGGTAGGCCCATCCAGTTCGCATACATTAGGGCCATGGAGAGCTGCTCAGCGATGCATTGAATCAATTCAAGCAAAATACCCATTGGATGCGGTTGTTTCATTAACCGTTTTATTGTACGGTTCATTGGCAAAAACCGGCAAAGGACATGGAACGGATATTGCCGTTCTATTGGGGCTCAGTGGAGAAGACCCCGTAACCATCAATGTAGATAGTATTACTGCAAAAATAAAAACCATTGAAACTACTCAATCAATTTTATTGGGAGGAAAAGTTCAATTGCCTTTTATAATTAAAGATGAGCTTCAATTTTTATACAATGAATCTTTGCCATTTCATCCGAATGGTTTATCATTTTTAATTAATACAAAAGATGGCAATCATTTTAGTGAAACCTATTTTTCAATTGGTGGAGGATTTGTTGTAAAAGAAGGTGAAAATGGAGGAGGCAAAGCACCGGTTGATCTACCTTTTCCGATTAATACTGCCGAT
>JANOQC010000214.1:0-24880 GCA_031422175.1 Sphingobacteriia bacterium
TTTGTTAACCGTTCCGGTGTCAAATTATTTTTAAATAGTGTAATGATAAAACCGCCATCTTGCTCCAGCATTTCAGGTTCTGGTAATTCTGCTTCTTTACAAGTGTCCAGAATTTTAATAGTACCACGACCCCAGGCATCAATGTAACCGCCTTTAAAAGCAACATCGGCAATAATTGGGTTTCTTGGTCTTGACGAATGGGAACGTTTCAACGCAGCCAATGTTAAACCTGCCGGTAAAGAACCTTCATTCCAGATACTTATCTTGTCGTCATACACACGGATTTGAATGGGTGCTCCCATATAATTGCGATGCACCAAAGCGTTCAATAACATTTCACGAATGGCGGCTAAAGGATATTCTCCTTTTTCAATGCGGTGCATTCCTTCAAATCCTATTGAGCGAATTAGAAACTTATGGTTGAGTTGATTTAATACGGCTTGCAGCAACAGAATTAAATTTCCTTCCTCTGTTTCCTGAAAAATAATGTCTATATCATCTTTTCCAAACCTACCAATCTTTACATAGATGCTTGGATAAAACTTTCTAGGGTCTTTGCCGAATAAGATAATAGCTGCCCTTTTTAATTGTCCGTTTTCTGTAAGCCGTAATTTTTCAAATAATTCGGGTAGATCAAGTCCGTCATTTTCTGGGAGGCGACCGGTATTTTGAGAAGCGGCAAGAAATATTTTCACCGTCTTTTCATCAATGTCGACAAATATTGCCCTAGCTTCAATTACATCATCCCATGTTTTGCCTGATTTCTTTAATAGGAATTCATTGAGTGCTGCACCTGTTAACTCTTGTTTGGTGCTGCCACTACGGTAATAATATCTGCCTCTTACCGAAATAGGAACAGAATAAGAAGGCGTTACAATTTCAATGAAATACTTGCCTTCTTCTTCATGCAGATTTACTTCTGCTGTAATACCCATTGCATTTCTAATCTTGTTGGGAATTTCATCCATCAGCTTTTTGTAATCGCTGATGCCAACTACTTTGCCGTTATCATCTTTGCCAATAAATATTACACCACCTTGTGCATTGGCAAAACCACAAACCCATTTCAGGTAATCATCGTGCCAGCTTTGTTTGTATTCTATGTTTTGTTGTTCGGATATATTAAAGTTAAGTGTTAAATTTCGTCACCTTGTTTCAAATAGTAACCAACAATATTTAAACTTTGGTCTTTGCGATAATATTCTGCATCCTGAAGAGTAACTTAATTTAGCTTTTTTACTTTTGTCATTATGCTGTTGTCTTTCTGTTTCATTACCTAAACACCCTTTGTAATTCGGCTTTCAACCAGATTTATTTTGTTTGTATTGAATAAAATAACTTTATTTATGCTGCTCAAAGGTAAGCCCCACCGATACCAACCATATTGTAAAGTTGCTTAGTTAGTTTGAGTTTTGCAAAAAGAAATATCATGCAAAACAAAAAGGAGCAACCAGAACAAATGATCGTGATGCTTGAAGATTGGCAAGCTAGTGGTTTAAAACAAAGAGAATACTGCACAGCTAAAAAAGTGGCGTATCATGTTTCCCATTATTGGTATGGTGTGTACAGGAAAAAGAAAACAGATACCGGATCCTTTATACCAATGAAGTTTACACCCATAGTTAGCAAAGAGCAGATAACCATTGTTGGGTCTAGTGGCATAAAAGTTCAGGTTCCACTAACAGTTAAAACTTGAAGTCCAATAAAATGAGGCGTTATTTCAACGCAGTTGGGCTGATTTTCAAATAGAGTATCTGGGACTTGCCGTAAAGCTATTTTGTGAATGGGGCGTAACAATGAAAGCTGTTTGAGCCCCAACTCTCTGAGCGAGCTATGTCTATATAAGGCTTATAGATATTGCAAAAGCGAACCTTTGAGAAATGCAGCATCAAGTAACCCTCAAAATAAAAGCAATGCATTTCTCATCAGAGAGCGTTGCAATATCTATAAGCATATAAAAATAGGGGCGAGTTCTTTCATTGTAGCCGAATGAGAAAAATAGTAGGCAAGGAACAGCAGCGAAATTTGGAAACAGACCAAATACAGGCAGGTCTAAAAACAAAAAAGGGCCAGGATAAAAATCCAGCCCCGTTTTTAAAATCCAATATCCTATGAAAAACCATGGCTAAGTTAATGAAATATGATCATTTATTAATAAATAATTCAACAAAAATCTTCAACAATAGTCGTTTTGAACGCAAAAAAGGAGCGTATCGCTCCTTTTTAAAATAAAATTACCTACTACTTAGTATAAACTTCTTAGTAAGACCATAGGTCTTGTTCGTAGTTTAAAATCTTTTGTTTGATGTTTTCCCCTTCCAATAAACGAAACAAAGGATCTTTAATAATTGCATTTAATGATCTATCATTTGGATTATTCATGGAGGATTTGGTAATGTAACTAGAAAAAATGCGACTTTCAAACAATTCTTCCCAAGTCATCCTTGAAGCAAAATTTCTTGGATTATATACTTCAAACTTGCTTAATGACTTACGCAAATCAGGGTAATACACCCAGAAAAGGGTTCTAGGCATTGATTTTCCAGCAACCACTTGTTTGGCAATTGGCGCTATTCCAATGATTCTTGTAAATAGTCGGCTAGATTCTTTATCAAAGATAACTTGTTCTTTAACTCTAAAAGTATAAACAGAGTCAGGGCTAAACTTTGGTTTTTTGGTGATGATTCTTTCAGTAACACCAGTAACAGGATCCGGAACTTCAACCGTATCATATGCCCCGCCAGTCATGGCCATTACCTGATTCACTGTAAGTGGTATGGTAAACCGATCATTATCTGGTGAAAATGCAACAACACTATCATTTTTGATGGCGCTCAACAAAATTGAAAAGAACCGTTGGTCTCCATTGTCATCCTTACCAGGATAAACAAATGATTGATTTATTTTTTCTCTTCCATCAATTTCTCTCCAAACAAAATGACTGAATAAAGCATCATCATCCCTTAAATCTTCGTATTCCAATGGTTTTCGATCTCTTACTTGACTGCGATCTGTTGCATAATTATTTCTTAAAGAAATTTCCGGCTTCACATCAAATCCACCTTGAATGGTTGTATCATAACTGATATTTACTGTTCCCGATGAAGCACTTGTTGTAGTAGGCGCAGGGGCAGTATTATTGCCCGGTCTGTATTTAGAAGATCCAGTAACTGGTGTATTGTTGATGATAGTATCTGCAGCAGATTTAGTTGTAGCCTTTGCATATTTAGAAGTACTAGTTCCTGTTTTTTTTGCAGGTGAAGTTTGCTTTACAGCAGGTGTTTGGTTTGCTGTAGTAGCAGGAGCCGTTGTCTTAGGTGCAGTTGTTTTATACTTAGATTGAGCAGTTAATTGAGACATAGCAATTATTGCAAAACCAAGAAAAACTGATTGTAATACCATCTTTTTCATACACACATTTATTGTAGAGTAAATGAAATATTTTGATCCAATACCCTTGTACCGCCAGGGCCGTTTACTTTAATTTCATCAATAACCACAGTTGAGCCAGCTTGGCATTTTTTTAATAGGGTAACTGCTTCTGCACTAAAATAAGCCCCTGAAACTTCAGCTATTCCAAAGCCACTTTCTTCAAAACCCTTTCCCGTACAAATTAAAGTATAGGAAACTACTGTGAAACTAACCCCTTCAAAAACAAAATCTTTTAATTCTGCTGCAACTCCTTTTTGTACGCGGAATACATTCGCAGCAATTGGTCCGCCTGCTTTACTACCTACTGTTGCTAAAGGGTTTGGTACTCTTTTTATTGGGATAATAATTTTCTGGCTATTCTTACCGTCTGAAGCGGAAACAGTAGCAGACCCAAGTTGTGAGCAATTCACTACATATTGACCAGGTCCTGCTTTACTAAAACTTACCCCATTTCCTTCAATACTCACATTCACTTTTTCATCTCCACCTCCACCAGTAACACTTAAAGGATTGGCTAAACCTTGATAAAATACCCTGGTTTTATCAGTAGATACTACTAAGCCAGAAGGTACTCCAACTGTATATTTAATTTCTTTGGTAACCGATGCTGTTGTACCATCTGGTTTTACAAAAGAAATATTCACTCTTTTCATACCACTGCTGGTTGGTTTGAATTTGTATTCGAAAGAACCATCAGGAGTTGGCGTCGCACCAGCGCCATCAATAGATACATTTGGCTTAGAGGCACTGTTAAATGCACCCACACCAGCGTTGATAATAATTTCTTCCCCTGGCATTACGTAACTGGCATTGGCATTGGCAATTGCCTGAAACTGATCATATACCAGTTCAACTTCACCTATTTCTTTATGACAATACTCCACCACTTGAGCTTCACTATTTTTAATGTCATTCTGAAATTTGCTTAGAATAGTTATGCCCGCCACAGTTGGAGTCATATGGAAAAAAGAATATGCCCAATCTTTAACAGCTTTTTCATCTTTTGCATCAGGTATATCCAATGGCAAAGTAGCTCCTACTTCTTTTGCTACATTAGAATCAATGGCCATCAATTGGTCTTTGAATGATTTCAATTTTGCATACAACTCTTTCCCTTTTCCTTTTCCTTCTGGAGGATTAGACAAAAACATACGTGTTGCTGCATCTAAATCGTCTTCTTTATAAACTTCTTTCCCGTTCTCATCTTTTTTTAATCCAGACTCTTTTTTTAATTCCACTTTCAGAGTTTCCAAATAATTATATACTTCATCGGCCAATGTTTTAGCTTTTTGAGCTTTTGGATACCAAAGCTCTGCCTTATCCTTAGTGGTTGGGTCGGCAATTTTTCGCTGAAAAGATTTGAAAATACTTTGATTTTTTTGTTCAACTATTCCGCTTGCAGTGGTCAAGCTTTTATCTACCGTTTTAAAAGCATTTAAGATTTCAGAAGACACATTCAATGCCAATAGTGCGGTTAACACTAAATACATCATGTTGATCATCTTCTGCCGCGGTTCCTTAGGTAATGACATACTATCTTACGTTTATCAAAAAAGTTTACAATTTAGTTTGAGTGTTCATCGTATTTACAACTACGGTCTTCCTTGCATTGCAGTTAACATACTACCATAAACTTGGTTGAGCTTAGACAAGTTAGCAGCTAATGCTGAAATTTGTTCTTTCGCTTTTATTGCATCATCAGCACTAGCAGACATTGTTACAGATGCCTGATTCAATTTTCCGTAAAATTGATTTAATGCTTTTAAGTGATTATTGCTTTCTTGTAATTCTAATTCGTAAATAGTATTTAAAGAAGATAAATTTTTGGTTAATCCCTGAACTTGAACATGAAATTGCTTTCCAATTTCACCAGCAGAATTAAAACCTGCCATCGATTGTACTGCCCCATTTACAGCAACTGTAACAGCACTCAAAGCAGTGCTTGCTTCCTTAGTTTTAGCAGAAAAGTCGCCAGTAGATTTTACAACATCGCCAATTTCACCCATTTTATCTACGGTTACCCCTAATTTCTGGAAACCTGCACTCAGCTTAGCTAAATTGGTTGGAGTGATGTCTGCTTCTTGCATCATTTTATCCAAGTTATTCAATGCAGGATTGCCTGCAGGTTTATTTGGAAGGTGCACTTCATGATCATCAATTGCTGGATATATTAGATAAAGAACGCCGTATCCGATAAAGATCACCGCTTCCGTTCCCAAACCGATTTTTAACATTAAATCCGCTATGTCTGTATGCAATATTTTCTGTAATGCACCAAAGATTACCACCGCTGCAGCGATGGATACACCAACATCAAACCATTTTGTAACTTTAGGAGGAATTGCAGCAGCCATTTTTTTGTTTTTTTAGTTTAAGAAAATTAAAATTTATGAATCAAAATTATTTTTTCGCTTTTGGTGCTAAATCAATTACACAACGAAATCCAATATAAGACTTAGCAGTATCTTGGTATTCATAGGAGCGCGTACTTACTTGAATCATGTAGGCAATGTCTTTCCAACTTCCTCCACGAACAACTTTTCTTTTTTCACGAGGCCGATCAGAATCTTTGGCATCATAGCGAACATCAGGGCTCATATCACTCATAAAGTTATAAGCTCCTTCATAAAAATAAGAACCAGTCCATTCCGCTACATTTCCAGACATGTTAAACAAGCCATAATCATTCGGCCAATACGCATCTGCTCTAACAGTGTAAAATCCACCATCTTCGGCATAGTTTCCTCTACCAGGTTTGAAATTAGCTAATAAACATCCTTTTTTATTTCTCGGGTAATAACTTCCCCAAGGATACATTGAATTGGTTCTTCCACCTCTGGCAGCATATTCCCACTCAGCTTCACTTGGCAAACGATAGTCGCCGTCTGTGGCAAATTTTTTCTTCTGTAAATAAGTGTTTTGAATATGTGATCTCCAATGGCAGAAAGCCATTGCTTGTTTCCAGTTCACTCCAACTACTGGATAGTTTCCAAAGGCAGGGTGGTTGAAATATCTTTTGGTCATTGGTTCGTTGTAGGAATAAGAAAAGTCTCTCATCCAAACCAATGTATCTGGGTAAATTTTTTGATCTCTTTTAACAATAAAATTTTTACGAGGTGTTCCTGTATTTTGTCTTTTTGCTGCTTCCAGCAAATCGAAATATTCTACCCTATACAATAACTTTTCTGGATCAATTTCTGGTTTTCCGTATAAGCGATTATCAGGTGCTAGATTTAATTCATTGAGCTTTTCAACAGTATTTTTATCCCATTTAATAGTGGCAACTTTTTTCCAATCAACTGCCATAGTATCATCTGTTTTATTGATGCCTTGACCGAATAAAATTTTAAAAGCAAGTGAATCGCGTGTCCAATTGATAAATTGGCGATACTCATTGTTAGTGATTTCTGTGGCGTCCATCCAAAAACCTGGCATGGAAACTTGACGATTTCTAGTTGTATAATTATAACTGATATCCTCATCGCTTGGCCCCATGTGGAAAGTACCTGGCTGAACATACACCATACTTCGTGGATTGCTCATGTTTTGCTTGGCAGCAGGCATAACTCCATGCAATTGACCATCGTCTGGAAGCCCTTTTGTTTTCTTGCTCTTAAAGCAAGACACCAAACCAAGTGCAACCATTGCAATGGCGATTGTAGAAATTTGGATTTTCATTTTCTGAAACTGATTTAACAGTGGCAAATATAAGTTTTCCAACGACTGATAAGTCTTAAAAAATGTTTCTTTTTATTTTTTAACAGAAGCGAGTAAATGTAACGTCAAATACGATTGAATTATTATTTTGTTGAATTCTAAACCCAAAAATGTCACTGTCAAAAGCAAATTACAAAAGAAATTGTTACATATTTGCTAAAAGCGATTCTACAGTTCTAAACGCCGGCCCACAAGTATAGTTTTTACACAAATAAAACAAAACAGCCTCCTTTGTAAACTCCTTTCCGGATAATAACGGAAAAATTGCCAAATTAGTTTCCGAAGCTTGAACTATTTTATTGGGTATATATGCTTTATTAATAGGATTCAAGTAAATCAATGCCTGTTGCCCTGTTACAACTATTTCTTTGTACCCCATTGTTGTGGTTTGGAGTAAAGTTGCCCAACAAGCAAATGAGGTAGGATGTTTTAGGATAGCTTTTTCTAGGGAAGTTATCAAATCAACTGCCCTTTTTTGCCAAAGTGGCTGATCAAAAACAACCGATAAATAATGCAAATTGGTTGCCATGATTGCGTTTCCGCTAGGAGTTGCACCGTCATACACTTCTTTTTTTCTAATAATAATATCTGATTGAAAATCAGGAGTATAAAAAAAGAAACCAGTAGTTTCTTCTGAAAAATGGGTAATTACCCATTCGGTTAAGGATTTTGCTTTTATAAGATATTGGCTATCTCCAGTGATTTCTTGTAATTGAATGTAGGCCTGTATCAAATAGGCATAATCATCTAAGAATGCAGGAATTTTGGCTTTTTCATTTTTGTAGGTATGATGCCAGCCTCTGTTACTATCAATAGTAAATTTTTCTTCTAAAAAATGTATTGTATTCTTGGCTATTACCAAATATTCCTGATTTCCCAAAGCAGCGTATGCTTTACTATAGGCTGTTATCATTAATGCATTCCAGCCCAATAAAAATTTATCATCCAATAAAGGCCTTATTCTTGTAGCTCTTTTTGCCAATAATTTTTCCTTGCAACTATTAATCTTTTCTAATTCTTGGTCAGACGGATATTGGCTGATCCAAAGAATATTAGTAGGTACTTGTTCATGCTTTCCCTCTGGCCAATTTCCATTTTTTTCAATTTGATAAAATGCACAGAAAAAATCGGCATCATCACCTAAAACGGTATGTAGTTCTTCAAAAGTCCATGTATAAAATTTACCCTCCACCCCTTCACTATCTGCGTCCAATGCACTGTAAAAGCCAAATGATTTGTGGGTTAATTCTCTTTGAATAAATTGAAGCGTTTGCTCAATTACTAATTGGTACTGATTATTTTGGGTGAGTTGATAAGCTTCCGATAATACCATTATCAATAATGCGTTATCGTACAACATTTTTTCAAAATGAGGTGCTAGCCATTGTGCATCGGTACTATATCTGGCAAATCCGCCCCCAACCTGATCATAAATACCGCCTTGAATCATTTTATCGATACTTAAAAGGGCTTGATTCAATGAAGCTTGTTCTTTTGTAAAATGATAATGTCTTAACAGAAAAAGGATACAATAAGTCTGGGGAAATTTAGGTGCATTTCCAAAACCACCGTCTGTAGTATCGGCCTGTTCCAATATTTTTTGTGCAATAGTATTTAAAGATTCTTCCTCTAAAAATTGATCTTGAACAGTTTTATCAGCATTAAGTATACCGAATGAATTGCTTTTTACTAAATGAGCCTTAAGTGTTGCTGCTTGTGAAAAAATAGCTTCTTTTTTTTCTTTATACCCTTTGCTTACTCCATCCAAAACTTCCAACCAACTGGGTCGATTGTGCATGCGTTCTGGTGGAAAATAGGTGCCACCATAAAAAGGAAGTTGATCTGGTGTTAAAAAAACATTCAAAGGCCAACCTCCAGAACCACTCATTGCCTGTACAGCATCCATGTAAATATGATCTAAATCGGGTCTTTCTTCTCGATCAATTTTAATATTAATGAAATGGTCATTCATAAACGCGGCAGTTGCGTCATTTTCAAAGCTTTCTCTTTCCAGTACATGGCACCAATGACAGGCAGCATAACCGATACTAACTAAAATAGGTTTGTCTTCGGCCTTAGCTCTTAGCAATGCCTCTTCCCCCCAAGGATACCAATCCACTGGATTATGAGCATGTTGCAATAAATAAGGGCTTGTTTCCTCAATCAGCCTGTTTCCTATTGATTTTGTCAGAATTGATTATTTTTTAATTGTTTTGGGGCCACTTAAAAACTGGTCTAGAGCAGACACCATACTTGGCTTTTGAGGAGATGGCACTTTGATTTCTAAATTAAATCCTGCTTCTTCAACTGCTTTGGAAGTATTATTGCCAAAAGCCCCCATAATAGTACCATTTTGCTTAAACATGGGCATATTGTCTATTAAACTTCTAACCCCACTAGGAGTAAAGAAACAGATAACATGGAATTCTTGCTTTTCCATAACCATTTTAATGTCATTGCTAATGGTTCGGTACATATATCCCAGTTGAAACTCACATTTATTGTTTTTTAACCAACTTACAATATCATTGTCTTGTTGATTTTCGCTACACACATATAAGAATTTTTCTGCTTCTTTGTGCTTATTAATCACATCAAATAAGCTTTTATTGGTGCCGTCTGCACCATAGAATACTTTACGCTTTCTGTACAAAATGAATTTTTGAAGGTATAATGCAACGGCTTCAGTGATACAGAAATATTTTGTATCCTGCCCAATGCTTATTTTCAATTCCTCACTCATTCTAAAAAAGTGATCAATAGCATTTCTACTTGTAAAGATGATTCCAGAATAATAACCAACATCAATTTTTTGTTTCCTGAATTCACGTGCTGGTATGCCTTCTAATAAGATGAAGGGATGGAAAACCAATTCTACATTGTGCTTTCTTTCCAAATCAAAATAAGGTGATTTTTCACTTTCCGGTCTGGGCTGAGAAATCAGGATTTTTTTAGTTGCTTTGGAAGTTACTGATTGTTTTGACCCTTTTTTGATCATACGACGATTCTAATAATTTTGCAAATGTAACCCATCATCCGATATAATTAACCAATAGCTTATAAATCAACACTAAAGGAATTATTTCTACCGTACAAAGGTAGATAAAAAAATGGAATGGATTGATTTTCAAGTCATTCCGTAATGACCCAAAAGACACTAGATACCTATACAAAAACAATAAAAATACCAACCCAATTGAAAGGGTTATTACAATATTGAGTATTTGTTGATTGGCGAAAGCCAAAAAAATAATGAAAGGAATCAACAAAACCCCCATTATTCTATTAACCATCGACACTAAAAACATATAACTCTGAGCGGCAGCCTTATTATTAAAGACCCAACCTGCAAAACTTATAAATAGAAATTTCCCTACATATATTATTAAAATCAGCAAAGTGATGTACCCATATAAATTCCAAAAAGGCAAATTTGACCAGGATTTATATTTTGTTAATAAGGTAACAAATAATCCAGCAGATATAAAAAAGAGTACACTAACCAATAAAGCCGCCCAACTATCTTGCAAGAGTTGTTCTCTGGTTTGTTTCTGCCTTAAAGAGGTTTGGAAAAACAACAAAAAAAGGTTTTTGAAAAATTTAGGGAATACCAATTTAATAAATGCCAATAAGAATACTACACCCAATACGAGATAGAATAAAAAATCTTTTGAACTATTCATTTTATAATCGATAAACATCGAAACCGGTGTTTTATCCATAGGTAGATATGGATGCACCATGAATTGACTGTATGTAGAGGTATCAATTAAAGGCAAAACAGGTGATACAATCAATTTTGCAATTGAATCTTTTTGTAATGAATCAATTTTAAGTGAATCAATGATTAATTTCTGTAAGGAGTCTGAAACCAACGATTGAAAACCGTTTTTTTGAATAGTGTCCCCAACTAATGAACTGTCATTTTGAGCAAACAAAATACTATTACCCGTAAACAACAGCATAAATAAAAAAATGCTCCAAAATAATTTCATCCTCGCAAAAATATTGAATGACTTTGATTAATTGCAAATGCTGGCTCAACATTACTAATTTTATTCTTTATTGAATCTTATGGCAGGTATTTATATTCATATCCCATTTTGTAAAAAGGCTTGCAATTATTGTAATTTTCATTTTTCTGTCAATAAAACCCTTATGCCTGAAATGGTTGATGGTATTATGATTGAAGCCGGGCTTCAAGGCAGTTATTTAAAAGAATCGATAGAAACCATTTATTTTGGAGGAGGTACCCCTTCATTGTTAACAGAGGGGCAGTTGTTGGCAATTATGAATGGAATAAAAGAGTCATTTACACTTGCATCATCCATAGAAATCACTTTGGAAGCAAATCCGGATGACATTAACAATGAAATTTTGGGTTTTTGGAAATCAGCAGGTATTAATCGTTTAAGTATAGGCGTTCAGTCGTTTTTTGAAGAAGATTTAAAATGGATGAATAGGGCTCATAATGCCCATCAAGCAATTAATAGTATTCAAAATGCCCAAAAAGCTGGCTTTGATAATATTTCTATTGACTTGATTTATGGTGGTCCTAGTTTAACGGATGAACATTGGAAACAAAACTTGGAAACCTGTTTTAGTTTAAACATCCCGCACCTTTCGGCTTATGCACTAACGGTAGAACCGAAAACAGCATTGGCTAATAAAATAAAAAACAAACAAGTAAAAGAGGTAGATGTAGAAAAACAAGCAAGCCATTTTAAAACTTTGGTTACTTTAACAGAAAAGGCGGGGCTTGAACAATATGAAATTTCCAATTTTGCAACTAACGGTAAAAAAAGCAAGCATAATTCAAATTATTGGTCGGGCAAACATTATCTCGGCCTCGGCCCCGCAGCACATTCATTTAATGGAGTAAGTAGGCAATGGAATATTGCCAATAATAGTTTATACCTAAGTTCCATACAAAAAAATACAATTCCTTTTGAAATAGAACACTTAACTACCTCACAACAATTGAATGAATACATAATGACAGCATTAAGAACTTCCGAAGGAAT
This sequence comes from Sphingobacteriia bacterium, assembly GCA_031422175.1. Taxonomy (GTDB): domain Bacteria; phylum Bacteroidota; class Bacteroidia; order Chitinophagales; family Chitinophagaceae; genus Sediminibacterium. Next base: position 12,174 of record JANOQC010000214.1, read on the forward strand.
TAGTATGGATAAAATTGAATTAATAGGAGGTAAAATAGCACTAAAAAGATTAAGCGAAGAAGCCCAAAAATATATTAAAGTAGCTAAAATAGAAAGAGATGCAACTCACTTACGTTTAACAAATCAAGGTAAATTTTTTGCAGACGGAATTGCAGCAGAATTATTTCAACTTTAATGAACTTGTTCTATTGTAGTATCTAGTGTTTGACAAATAGACATCAATACAGGATAAAAATTATGTTTCTGTGGATGCTTTGAAGCCAGTTTATTTTTTAAATTTTCCAACATAATTAATAAGTGTTCTTTACTTACACTTTCTGTTTGAATATGATGATGTCCATGAATTTCAAAATCATCTCTTAATAAATCTAATATAGATATTTCAAAAACACGCGATAACTCTTTTAAATGAAGTACGGTTAGCTGTGTATTTCCATTTTCTATTTTACTATAAGCATTTTGCGAAATATTCATTTGCCTTGCAACATAATCTTGTGTGAGATTTTTAGACTCTCTGTTCTTTTTAAGAATACTTCCTGGCATATTTTTGAAAATTTAAAAAATAAATTTACTATAATTAAAAAATTAAGCTAGAAAAGACTCAACCGTATTAAACCCTTCTTCAGCTGGCAAATGTTCCCAAAGAATAGCATAAATGATGGAAGCAATTGGCATTTCTGCATTTACTATCTGATTGGTCTTGAATATACATTTACTCGCATTGTAACCCTCTGCAACCATATTGAGTTCTAATGTTGCTGATTTTACAGAATACCCTTTGCCAATCATATTACCGAAAGTTCTGTTTCTGCTATACAATGAATAACAAGTAACCAATAGATCTCCTAAATAAACGGAAGCTGCATAATTAGGACTTACGTGATTAGGAAGATTTTCTGTAGCTGTTATTTTTTTTAGAAAATGAACCATTTCATTTGCACTTGCTGCAATATAAACGCTCTGAAAATTATCGCCATATTCTAGTCCATGTGCAATTCCTGCACCCAGTGCATATATATTTTTTAATACTGCAGCATATTGAACACCCAGTATATCAGGATTAATAATTGTATTAATGTAATCGGTTTTAAAATGACTGGCAATTGATGAGGTAATTTGTTGATCTTTCCCAGAAAAAGTTAGATAGGATAATTTTTCGGAAGCAACTTCCTCTGCATGACAGGGTCCTAGAAGTGTAAAATATTGATCAATAGGAAAGCCAATAGAATTGAGTAAATATTCATTCAGTAATTGATTTGATTCAGGAAGAATTCCTTTTACTGCAGAAACAATTTTTTTATGTAGCAATAATTCTACCGGAATCTGCGCTATAATTTCTTCTACAAAAGCAGATGGAACAGCAATTACCAAAATATCAGAAGCAGCAACAACTTCTAATAAATTATTATTCAATGCAAGTTGTGTAGGATTAAAATAAGCACCACTTAAATAGTGTGGATTGTGCTTTCTTTTTTTAATGTATTGAATACTTTCATTATTGCGAATCCACCAATTGATTGAATTGCCATTATCAGTTAAAATCTTAGCAATGGCTGTTGCCCAACTCCCTCCACCAATAATTCCAAACTGCATATGCATTATTTATACAACAAACATACTAAAAATGGAAGTAGGTATTAGTTCTTCTTCTTGTCTTCAAATAGTTTATCCTTTGCAACAACCGTAACTAAATTACCGTCTTTCAAGGTTTTACTAACTATTGAATATGGGCCTGTAATAACCATTTCTCCTTCTTTTAAACCTCCAAGTACTTCAATATTATTCAAATCTTGGATATCAGTTCTTACCCTAACTTTTTTAACAGTATTGTCTTTCTGTAAAACAAATACAACTTCCTGAATATCATCATCCGCGTTTACAGATTTTGGTTGGTCATTTTGTGCAGTAGTAACTGGTTTATCTTTTGATTTTGAGCTACTACTGTCTTTCACATCCCTTGTTGTTACTGCATTTAATGGCACTGACAATACATTGTACCTGCTTTTTGTTTGTATATCAGCACTAGCAGTCATTCCCGGACGGAAAGGAAAACTTCTTCCATTACCCATTAAGTCTTTATAGCTATCTGGCAACAAACGAATATGTACTTTATAATTGGTTACCTCTGCACTTGAAGCAGCACCGCTTAAATTGGATCCAGTATTTGGATTGGCAATTTTGTAAACAAGTCCTTTAAATTTGCGATTGGTATATGCATCTACTTCTACAATAGCGGTATCCCCTAATTTAACTTTTGGTATATCGTTTTCGCCAACATCAACACGCACTTCTATGCTACGCATGTCTGCAACACGCATCATTTCGGTACCTACATTAAAACTATTACCAGCAACACGTTCTCCTTTTTTGATAGCCAACAAACTGATAACTCCATCCATTGGAGAGGTAATTACTGTTCGGCTAATGTCTTTATTCGCTCTGTTCAATTGTGCTTGCACACTTTGCACACCAGCTTCCGCACTTTTAATGCCTTGTGAAGCTGCAGTGTAATTTGCTTTGGCACTTTTAAATGCTTGTTCTGCCTGTTCAAATTCTAAACGACTGATTACTTTCTCCTCCAATAATTTTTTTTGGCGATTGTATTGGTTTTCTGCGAGATCAAGATTGGCTTTTAAAGCGCCTAATTGTGCTGTTGAATTATTTACTTGCGCTTTTTGTTGATTAACTCCTGCAACAACTTGGTCTCTTTGAGAGTTCAAAATATCGGCATAAATCCTAGCCAATACTTGTCCTTTTCTAACACTGTCTCCTTCGTTAACAGTTAATTCTACAATTTCTCCACTTACATCGGGGCTAATTTTTACTTCTACTTCTGGATAAACTTTACCACTTGCATTTACTGTTTCGGTAATGGTTCTTAACTGTACTTTTTCAGCAGATACAGTAATGCCCTCTTCCTTTCCAATAATGCCCCCTTTTTTTAAACCAACTAATACTCCGATTAGTACAACCAAGCCAACAATAATCCAAATCAATTTCTTACTCATAATATTTTTTTTCAGTTTCCCTTCAAATGGGTTTATAATTTAATACCCTGACCTTTATAAAATTCAAGTAGTTTAATGCGAAATATATAATCAAATTGAGTGTTTAGCCTTTCTAATTTGGCCCTTACTAAATTATTCTGATTAGTAATAACATCAAGTGTATTCGATAATCCTGCTTCATATCTTTTTGACGCAAAATCATAGGCTTTCTGAGATGCTTCTACCGTTTTTTGAGTAGCGTTAAAACGCAACATCGAGGCCAATGCAGTTGTATGCGCTTGATAAATATTCTGTTGTAATGTTAAATCAGTTTGTTGTTTGGTTATTTCATTTGTTCGTTGATTTAATTTAGCTCTTTCATACCCAATTTTTGCTGACCCATTGTTGAAAATGGGCACTGACAAATTCACACCAAAACTTTGACGAAAGTTTTGATCCAATTGAGTTCCCCATCCATTCCAAAATTGACCAAACGATCTTTTATTAGTGATTAATTGTACATCTGGTTGAAACACTAAATAATTTTGATTGGCCACAGTTACAAAATTAGATGTAGGCTTTGTACCGACTAAATTAGCTCCTGTTATCATATTTGCTGTATTAGCAAAATTGGTTCCTAATGTTCCAAATGCAGAAAGTGTAGGATAAAATGCGGCTCTAGATCTTTTAACTGATTCTTCAGCTGATTTTATTCTGAGAGCTACAGCTTTTTGAGCAGGTTGATTACTCAATGCCATTTGATATAGAGCAGCAGGCTCTAATTCTGTAAGCGGCTCTAAAGGAATTTTATCAACTGTAAGAATATCTACTTCAAATGGAGCAGCCATATCTAAATTAATGGCTGCTTTTAATTGAATAACTGCCTGTGTAAAGTTAGCTTGTGCATTTACTAAAGATGAAGTATCTCTAGCTAATTGAGCTTCTATTTCAGCTGCATTTAATTCTGGTAACGCACCAGCATCTACTCTTTTTCTAGTGAATCCTAATTGCGATTTAGTTTGAGAGATTTGAACCTGAGCAATTTCAATCTGCTGTTGAGATGCAACAACTTGTAAGAAAAAAGTAGCAATATTGAGTGATACGTCATTAATTACTCTTTCTAAATCTGTTAAAACTGCTTGAGAATTAAAACCTGCGATTTTTTTATCTGATTGTAAAGCACCCCAATTAAAAATAGGCACGTTTACATTCAGGTTTAGTCCTTGAAATAACAACTGAGTTGTAGTAAATTGATTGGTGGTTGGATCAATCGATCTACCAAACTGGGTACCCAAATTGGTATTAAATCCTACATTGGGGTATTGAATTAATTTTGTACGCTCTATATCCAAAGCAGCTAATCGAGCTTGAACATCGGCTTGTTTAACTGAAATATTGTTCTTGGTGGCATATTCAATACAACGCTGTAAATCCCATTTATTGGATACCCCCTGTGCTGTTAACTGGGTAAAAAACACCAAAGCCCCTATTCCCAAAATAAAAAATTGCTTCATAAAACAAAAATACTCCCATTATTATTGGTGCAAATATAAATTAGACAGACGGAAAGGAAAGCACTTGTTCTGCCTTAAAACTGTTATGAAAGGCGGTTATTTGCCTAAAGAGGCTTTTTTAACCCTTTGTGAAATAAAATAAATCAGCATAAAACCACCTAGCACAATCAACCCAATTACGGCCGTTTTTGGGGTTTGAATAGCTATACTTACTCCAACAAAGCAATAAGTAAGCATGAAAATCAACGGAAGTAGCGGAAATAGTTTCATCTTATAAATACCTGTTCCATCTAAATGTTTTGTTTGCCGGCGAAGTTTAAAAATGGTAGCACTGGATGCAACCATACCAAAACAATCTAAAAAAATAGTAAAGTTTAGGATGGCATCAAAAGTTTGAGCAAAGAATAGAATCACCAAACAAGTGAGCGCAAAAACAGAAAGCGATACCACAAGCACTCCATTTTTTTCATTTTGTTTGGAGAATATTTTGGGAATGGTGCCCTCATCACTCATAGCATACATTACCCTAGGGTTACTCATCAACAAGGCATTTACATAAGCCAGTACACCGAAGAACAAAAAGAAGGAAAAAATAGCTGCCCCTTTTGCACCAAAAACTTTATCTATAACCACATAAGCTATTTCTTTTTCACCTTTCATTTGTTCAAATCCTATAATCTGGTAATAGCTGTAGTTTACTAGTAAATAGAGCACTATAATAATACCAATTCCCATAAAAATTCCTTTTGGAATATTTTTGGCAGGGGTTTCTACATCGTTACCGAAATTAATGGTTTGCTGATAGCCGCCATAAGTAAATGATACTGCTATTAAACTATACCCAAGGCTCTGCAACCAGCTCATAGAGGGTGTTTCAACAACTGCAGAAGCAACAACAATGGATTGTTCAAAAGGAAAAAATAAAGCTGCAATCAACACCAGTATCATTCCAATTTTTATAATCATTAATATATTCTGTGCACGCGAACTCACGCGAAGCCCTCTTAAATTAATCAAGTAAAATAAAATAATGGCCGCTGCGCTCAGCAGTGCTTTGTGAACATCTGTCCAGGGAGTACCAGGAAATAGTTTAGCAATATACCCACTACCAATTATAGCCACTACACTTAAACTTGCCGCATTACTAATGAGAATAATACAGTTGATGGCAAAAGCAATACTAGGATGATATGCATATGAAAAGACTTTATAGTACCCACCTGTAACCGGGAAACGGCTTCCAATTTCAGCATAGGTAAGCGCCCCGCATAAAGCAACAAATCCGCCAATTAACCAAGCCGAAAAATAAACAGACGGCTCAATAGCATGTTGAGCACTTGTTGCAGCAGATCTAAAAATACCCATACCAATCACCAACCCTACCACAATCATGGTAAAACTGAATCGATTTAATTTTTGGCTTCCGTTCATATATTGAAAATAGACAAATAAGTTATACAGAGCTATGTTTATAAAATAAATGCATGCATTATTGGGCAGCCCTTACATTTGCTTTGTACTTGGTTCGCCTGACTCAGTTAGGTGATTAAAAGGGAAGTTCGGTTTAATTCCGGCGCTATCCCCGTAGCTGTAAACCCGCCGTCGCATTTTTAAAACGCGGCCATTTTTTGAACAACTACAACCACTGTTCTACACAATTAGAATGGGAAGGAAGTTCAAAAAAGTGGGAAGCCAGAAGACCTGCCAAATACAAACTATTATTCACGGCTTTCGGGTGAAAGGCATGGAACATAAAATGCTGCTGCAGCAGTGATTTATTTTTCTTCTTTTGAGATTTTCCTGAAAGCTCATTGTTCAAATTTAAAAAAACAACAACAATGAGCAAATTATTAACGCTCCTTTTAACAATGCTTGCATGCAATGGGTTGCTGGCACAAAAAGACAGTACTAGTACACGTGTACTAGACGAAGTAGTAGTAACTGCTAATAAGCAGGAACAGAAACAAAGTACCACCGGAAAAGTAATAACGGTAATCGGAAAAGAGGTATTGGAAAAAAGCAGTGGCAGAACTTTAGGCCAAGTATTAAATGAAACGGTAGGGCTTACCATTAATGGGTCTTTAAACAATGTTGGAACCAATCAAACCGTATTTATGCGCGGAGCCAATAGTGGTAGAACATTAATTCTCTTGGATGGTATTCCTGTTAACGATCCATCACAAATTAACAACGAGTTCGATTTGAATCTTTTTTCGATTAATGATATTGAAAAAATTGAAGTATGTAGAGGTGCGCAAAGTACTTTGTATGGAAGTGATGCGGTTGCAGGTGTGATTAATATCATCACCATAAAAAACAACGTATCTAAACCATTAAACGTAAAAGCAACATTGAGTGCAGGTAATTTAAATACATTAAGAACCAATTTGCAATTATTCGGAAAAATTAATAAGTTCACTTACACGCTAAGGCATGCCCGTTTAAAAACTGATGGATTTGGTGCAGCTTATGATAGTAGTGGAATTAAAAATTTTGATAAAGATGGCTATGATGGAAGCAGTAGTAGTGGTAGTGTACAATTTGCTGCTACGGATCGCTTAACTTTTAAAGCATTTGGAATGTACAATGCCTATCAATCGGGTATTGATGCCGGAGTATTTAATGACGATAAATATTTTCAATTAAAAAATAATATGCTCAATACAGGTGGTGGATTTTTGTATAAATCACCAAAAATAAATATCACTGGTAATTATCAGTTTAGCCAAACCAAAAGAGCATTTGAAAGAGATAGTTTAGATAAAGCAGTTTTCAGTTTTTATCAACGCAATAATTATTTTGCTAAAACACAGTTTGCAGAATTATATGCCAATATCCCTATAACAAAGAATTTGTCTTTATTACAAGGGTTTGAATATCGATTCGCCGACATGAATAACCAGTTTTTTTCTGTGAGTAGCTTTGGACCTTTTACCAGTGGTTTTAAAGATACAAGTGTAACACAGTCTTCTATGTATAGTTCCCTTTTATACAACAATCAAAAAGGGTTTGCTGTAGATTTTGGATTTAGGTTGAATAAACATTCAATGTATGGCAATAACCAAACTTTTACGTTTAATCCTTCCTACCAAGTAGATGAGCATACGAGATTATTTGGAAGTATTGCAACTGCATTTAAAGTGCCTTCCTTGTATCAATTATTTGATCCTTTTAGTGGCAGAAAAGATTTACAACCAGAAAAAAGCACCAATTTTGAAGCGGGAATTGCAAATGCCAATAAAACTTTTAGCAGTAGATTGGTTTTGTTTTATAGAACCACCAAAAATGGTATAGATTATGATTATGTAAGAAATAAATATTACAATTTTATCAAACAAACTGCTTTTGGAGTTGAATATGAAACAAGTGCTAGCATAACAAAAGAGCTAAGTGTAAGAGCCAATTTTTCTTTTTTGAGCATGGCAGATTCTACTCAAAGTAGGGTTAGCTTTAAAGATACTGGTTATGTATATGGACTGAGAAGACCTGGTATCAATGCCAATATATCGTTGAATTATGATTGTCAAAAATTATCATTGAGTGTAAGTGGTAAATATGTTAGTAGCAGAAATGATATTGGTGGATTTAAAAGAGCAGACATAGCATTGGCAGAATATTTTTTATTGAATGCTTATGGAGAGTATAGATTTACTACTAAAGTGAAACTATTTATTGACACTCAAAATATAACCAATAAAACTTTCTTCGATTTGAGAGGATTTAATAGTATCCCTTTTTTAATTAATTCAGGAATAAGCATCAATTTATAATGATGATTAATTTAGTTGATAGTTTACAAAAGAAAATTGACCTTAAAACAAAACCAATTGGAGCATTGGGGCAATTAGAAACCATTGCACTTCAAATAGGATTGATTCAAGAAACCGAAAAGCCAACCATTCAATCCCCTGCGATCATTGTATTTGCAGGGGACCATGGTATTGCAGCCACTGGTTTAGTAAACCCTTACCCACAAGCGGTTACCGCACAAATGGTGTTGAACTTTTTAGGAGGTGGCGCCGCAATCAATGTGTTTACCCGATTAAATCAAATTGAATTATATGTTGTAGATGCAGGTGTAAATTTCAATTTCGATTTAGTAATTAATTCATCGATTGATACTGCTCGATTTATTCAAGCCAAACAAGGTATGGGTACCCAAAATTATTTGGAAACCAAAGCAATGAGTGAGCAACAAGTTCTTCAAGCGATGGAAGCAGGTAAAAAAATTGTGCATGATATTTCGCAGAAAGGAACTAACTGTATAGGTTTTGGAGAAATGGGAATTGGCAATAGCGCAGCAGCTGCATTAATTATGAGTGCAATTACTAAATTGCCTCTAGAGGAATGTACTGGCCGAGGAACTGGCGTAAATGATGAGCAATTAAAAATAAAAATCAACACTGTAAAAGAAGTATACAGCAAACATCAATTGAGTGATTTCGCGTTGCAACCACATCAATTACTCTCCAAAGTTGGAGGTTTTGAAATTGCGATGATGACTGGAGCTTATTTACAGGCATTTCAACACAAGATGCTTATTGTGGTAGATGGATTTATTGCAACTGCCTCCCTATTGCTTGCACAACAAATTGAACCTACAATTTTAAAAAACTGCATTTTCGCACATACCAGCGGCGAGCAAGGGCATCAAAAAATGTTGCATTATTTAGGGGTAACCCCATTGTTAAATTTAGGATTACGCTTGGGCGAAGGCACAGGGTCTGCACTTGCGATGCCAATTATTAAAACAGCTGTTGCATTTTTAAATGAAATGGCTAGTTTTGAAGAAGCGGCCGTTAGTTCAAAATCAGATCAATAAAAGCTGTGTTGAATTAAAAGCATAACTTAAACAGATTCTAATTTTGAATTTAATGGAATCATTAAAATACCAGTTGATATTGTTCAGAACAGCCCTCCAATTTTTAACAAGAATTCCAGTTGGCAAAAATCTCCCTTATTCTACGGCACATTTGCAAAATGCTGCTCGCTATTTTACTTGGGTAGGAATTTTGGTTGGTTTAATTGGTGCAATAGTATTGGTGATTGTTAACCTTTATTTTTCTTCTGCGCTAAGTATTGCATTATCTATGTTAGCTACCATCTTATTAACTGGGGCTTTTCATGAAGATGGTTTGGCTGATTGTTGTGATGCGTTTGGGGGTGGTTGGACAAAAGAGAAAATTCTAACTATCATGAAAGATAGTAGGCTGGGCACTTACGGAGTAATTGGATTGATAGGATCATTGTCAATCAAATATTTATTGCTGCTTGAATTATGTGCAGCTTTTCATTTTCCTTTTGTAGGATTAATTTTAATTGGTGCACATAGTATCAGCCGATTTTTTGCAGTTACTATTATGCAACAATTTATATATGTACAAGATATAGACCTCAGCAAATCAAAGCCTTTAGCTGATAGGGTATTAACCTTTAAAGAAATGCTTATATTAAGTATTGGAGCAATAATTCCATTGCTACTTTTGTATATAGCAATTGCACCCAATTGGTTGAATCCAACTGGCTATTCCATTAATTTTACTTTATCAACTTTATACTTGTTCCCATTATTTATTGCAATAGTAATATTACCAGCTATTATTATCCGTTATTTTGCAGGTAAATTTTTTTATAAATGGATTGGCGGTTATACTGGTGATTGTTTAGGAACTACTCAACAACTTACAGAAATTGCCTTTTATATTGGATGTTTATTATTATGGAGATTTATTTAATCAGACACACCACCCCTTTAATTGATAAGGGTATTTGTTACGGTCAAACCGATTTAGATATTACTGAAACTTTTCACGAAGAAGTAAGTATGATTCAACCACACTTGCCTATAACAAATATTAAAGTATATAGCAGTCCATTACAACGATGTAAGAAATTGGCAGACGCGCTTTTCGAAACTTCTAGCATTGAATGCCACGATAGTTTGATGGAATTGAATTGTGGAGATTGGGAAATGCAAAAATGGGATGAAATACCCAAGCTAGAAATTCAACCTTGGATGGATGATTTTGTAAATGTGGTAGTGCCCAATGGAGAAAACTATATAATGCTTTACCAAAGAGTGGTAGATACTTTCGAAAACATTAAAAGTAAAGGAGAGAATGCTGTAATAGTTGGCCATGGAGGTGTATTGAGAAGCATATTGTCTTATATTACCAATACTCCTTTAAAGGAATCATTTGATGTGTTTACATTGCACTATGGCTGTGTAGTTAAAATTGAAGTAAATGCAGATAATATTACACATGAAATATTGTATAATTATTCTAGGCATGGCAAAGAATGGCATCGACCAAGCAGCGGTAAAGAATAAGCTAAGAAGATTGTATCTTTAATAAAATAGTTCCAATGAATATTCAATTAGATCAATTACTTACAATAACATTTACGCTATTTGCAGTGATCGATGTGGTTGGTTCTATTCCATTATTAATTTCACTAAAAGAAAAAATGGGTGGCATTCGTTCTACTCAAGCTACATTAGTATCAGGTGGTTTAATGATTTTATTTTTATTTGCAGGAAAACCATTCTTAAGCATACTGGGTTTAGATGTACGCTCCTTTGCTGTTGGTGGATCTGTAGTGATTTTTTTGTTGGGTTTAGAAATGGTATTAGGCCATGAAATTTTTAAAGGAGATGCCAATGCAAAATCTGGAACCGTTGTGCCTATTGCATTTCCGATTATTGCAGGAAGTGGAACACTCACTACTATTATGTCTTTAAAAGCCAATTTTGATGAATGGTATATTTTGGCGGGCATAATCATCAATCTTATCATCGTTTATATTGCGTTGAAATCTTTAGCATTAATTAAACGTGTATTAGGTGATTCAGGCCTCTTGGCTGTGCGTAAATTTTTTGGAGTTATTCTATTGGCAATAGCCGTAAAAATATTCAGTACCAATATTTCAGCATTCGGAAAATAAACCAGCTTGTTATTATTCATTCGCAAATATGGAGCTCTTGCATTCGCACATTTTGAGTTAATTGTTTGGACCACTGCCATTATTGTTTTGTTTTTTTTACCAGAGACCCCTGGCCCATCCCTATGTGTTTTCAAAGCAGTTGGGTTTGATCATTGCCTTGGATGTGGAATAGGCAATTCAATTCATTATGCTCTCCGTTTGCAGTTTTCGGCATCATGGAGCAATCATCCAATGGGTTTATTGGCCGTTTTTATTATATTTATGAGAATTATAAAATTGATCCCAATTAAAAAAACAAATCATGCAACCTAATTTAGTGAATCTTATTGAAGCCATGGAAGGAGAAGAATTGGTATTCCTTCAAAATTTTACACAGGATTTAAGCAAAGACCAACTTCAAAATTTTGTAATGGTTTACAATGGCAAAAGAAGAAAGGCCGATCATATATTGATCGGTTGTTTGGTGGGTTTTGTTGCTGTTGGAGGAGTGCAAAGGTTTATGGTTGGTCAAATTGGAATGGGTATTTTATACTTATTTACTGGAGGTTTATGTTTAGTAGGAACTATTATTGATACAATCAATCACAAAAAATTAGCATTTGAATATAATCAACAAATGGCCAGAGAGTCTATGGCAATGGTATATTCTTTCCAATAAATCAGTAGTTAATTCTTTCCAAAAAAATAAAAAATTGTATAATGCTGCCATCGAAAAAGTACAGAAAAAAAATGAGATCACAGAATGGTTGCAATAGTTTATAAATGTGATTTATGCTGCTCAATTGGAAGCGGAAAAATATATTTCAATCAATAAAACTTCTAAAGCAACTGCAACTAGAGATTTGCAACATCTTACAGAAATGGGTTTACTTATTTTAAAGGGGGGAGGCCGAAGTACGCATTATTTAATAAAACATTAATTTCACGCCAAGACTGCCAAACCTCATTATCATACTTGAAAGTAGGTCTTCTAAAGTCATTTCATATAAATACAATTTTTAAATGTTACTGTTTCAAAGAAAAAGTTATCTCTAATTGTTCAATTATTTGTTCCAATGTTGTATTGGCTGCACCTTGCTCTTTCAGTAATTGTTTAATTTCAGGATTTTCTGTTTTAATTAAGTTGTAAGTTCAAGTAATAAGTGCAATTTTTTGTTGTAGCACTTGATTAGGGGTTAAGTAATTAAATTTTCTAACTGGTCTATCATTCAATAATTGTTCAACACGTTTTACTTGTACTTACAACTTAATTAAAACAGAA
>JANOQC010000215.1:0-6533 GCA_031422175.1 Sphingobacteriia bacterium
GGAAACGAAACCCGCCCCTGCCGGATCGGACGGGGAGGGAGAAGGCAGCACGTTTACAATAATACTTCTGGCATAAACTTAAAGAAGATGATAATTCATTAACGAAATCAATAAAAGGCGCACTTCAAAAAGAAGGAGGTATATTTCAAATAAAATAATACTTTTATGGAGTTTAATCCATAAAAAGCAATACTTTTATGGAGTTAAAGGATATTTTAGTATTTTATGATTATGATAAAAAGAGCACTACAAAATAGATTAGTGAATCGCATTGATTATAAAAAAGCGATTATCATCTTCGGCCCAAGACAAGTTGGTAAAACAACTTTAGCAAAAGCCCTCGCCAATAGCCTACACTCAGAATTTGAATATTTTAATGGAGATAGTGCCGTAACAAAATCACTTTGGAAAATTAATTCAATTGAAGCCCTTAAACAAAGCTTTGGAAAAAAACGACTAGTGGTATTGGATGAGGCTCAAATGATAGAAGAAATTGGCCTTATCTTAAAAATACTAATAGATGCCAATCTTGGTATTCAATTTATTATTACCGGCTCATCTGCACTTGATATTGCCGATAAAACGCAAGAACCATTAACGGGTCGTAAATGGGCGTATAGTTTATACCCTATTAGTTGTCAGGAATTAATTACCCACCAGGGCATTCCAACTTTGTTGGAACAGCTGCCCCAACTCTTAGTATTTGGTATGTATCCCGAAGTGGTCACTAATTTTAAGGATGCAAAAGAAACATTAACCAACCTTGCAAGTAGTTATTTGTACAAAGATGTATTGGCATTAGTAGGGTTAAAAAAACCACAGTTATTAGAAAAAATATTAAAAGCACTAGCCTTACAAATGGGCAGTGAAGTATCGTTGAATGAATTGGCAGCATTAGTGCAGGCAGATGTAAAAACAGTAGATCATTATATCAATCTATTAGAACAGGTTTTTATTGTGTATAGGTTGGGCACTATTAGCCGCAATGAACGAAATGAAATAAGCACTAAAAAGAAAATTTATTTTTACGACAATGGAATCAGAAATGCGCTTTTAGGAAATTATGCGCCATTATTAACAAGACTAGATATTGGTGCATTATGGGAAAATTTTTTAATGGGTGAACGAAAGAAGCTTTTACAATATAATGGCTTTTATGGTCGCACTTATTTTTGGCGAAATAAGTTACAAGGCGAAATAGATTATGTGGAAGAAATAGACGGGAAAATTTATGCTTATGAATTTAAATGGAATGTAAATGCCAAAACTAAATTCCCCAAAGCATTCATGGATACCTATCAGCCAGTTGAAACAAAAGTAATTCATCAAGAAAATTTTTGGCAATGGCTAAACGAATATCCATATTAATAGAAACGGGTTCAACATTTATTATTCAAATACCAGCATAAATATGAAACAACTATATACAAAGTGTTTATTTCTCCTACTAGCAACTTTACTAGCTGTTCCCTATTGCATGAAGGCACAAATTGTTACGGCCGACTCCGTACATTACTTGCTCGATAAAAGCATTAAGGGCGAAAAGGTAGATACGGCCGATTTTCAAAAAGGTATCAACAAGCTAAATACTTTACCCCTCAATGATTCCCTGATACAGGTATTTGAAGCAAAGGCCCGCAGCTTCCCCTCCGGCTTAGAAGGATACTGGCGTTACCGTATTCTTCAAAGCCTGCTGAACAATCTATGCTCCAATGATATGGACAAGGCCATTGTTTTCGGAAGAAGGATATTTGAGGAAACAGAAAAGCTGAATGGCCCGCATGCCCTTCACATCCGAAATGCTTTCTTAATACAACTCCGGCTGCCTTACCGAAATTCCAATCATATAAAAGAAGGGTTCGAATTCTTTACCGGCATGTTGAAAATGTACCGGCAAACGAATGACTCGGCGGGTCAATATGGTTGTCATTATGTGCTGGCTGGGTTTTACCGCACTATTGGGTTGATAGATCAGGCCATCTATCATTCAAAAAAAAGTAAGCTGTACACAGATTCTGCCCGTAGGTCAGGTGCGATTTTTGTTTCTTTTGCATACCCCAATGGGAATTTTCAATTCTATAACGCCGACATTGTTACGGCACTTTATCAATTACAAAAAGAGGAATACCGCTCAGCCATTTTAGACATACGTAAAACACTCTCTCTCTATTTGGACTCAAATAAGTTGGTATTCGTAAATGCTGCCATAGTTGCGGCACAAGCACAAATGAAGCTAGGAAAAATGGATAGCATACAATATTTAATGTCGAAGGTAACGGTGGGTGGCCCCGATTTCAAAGCGGCTGCATTGCAAATACTGGCTGAATTTCATACCTATAATGGAAATACTGAGGCTGCAGATTCGGTATTAAATATCTGTGATAGCCTTATTTTGAAAAACCGAATACCGGCCACTCCACCTTCTGGCGTGATTGACCCCGATTATTATCGTGCCTTGATTCGGGCAAAGCTCAATCAGCTTCCCCAGGCTATCGCTTATATGAAGAAGGACATTGTAAGGCTCAACAACAACAGGACCTTCATTATGCGAGATCTTCGGCTGATGGCCCAATGGCACAAGCAACTTAATCAACCCAAGCAGGAGGCTGAAACCTACCGCCAATTCATGGGTTTGCAAGATAGCTTACTAGCCGACCAGGCGCAGTTTCGTAGCCTTAGTTTTGAAGTAGAACAGGAAATGGATGCTAAAGAATTTTCTATCAACCGACTTCAGAGTGACAATAAAATATCAGCACTAACTCGAAATTTTACTATTGGATTAGCAGTACTTTTTATTATTCTCGCAGGTACTATTTACTATCGTTTCAAATCAAAACAAAAAGCCAATAAGATTTTACACGAGCAGAAAGATAAAGTGGAAAGCACATTACATGAACTAAAATCAACTCAATCTCAACTCATCCAATCCGAAAAAATGGCCAGCCTGGGTGAACTCACTGCAGGTATTGCCCACGAAATTCAGAATCCGTTAAACTTCGTTAATAATTTTAGCGAAGTGAGTGCGGAGTTAGTAAAAGAAATGGTGGAGGAAGTGGATAAAGGAAATACAGAAGAAGTAAAAGCAATTGCCAATGATGTGGTACAGAATCTCGAAAAGATCAATCACCATGGCAAACGAGCAGCAGATATTGTAAAAGGCATGCTCCAACACAGTCGGAGCAGCAATGGTGTAAAAGAACCAACTGACATAAATGCATTGGCAGATGAATATTTACGATTAGCGTATCATGGCCTCCGTGCAAAAGATAAATCATTCAATGCAACGATGGTAACTGATTTTGATGAAAGTATTGGTAACATCAATATTATTCCTCAAGACATTGGCAGAGTGATTTTGAATTTGATTACGAATGCGTTTTATGCAGTCACCCCCCAACCCTCTAAAGGGGGGGCTAGTAATGATTCCTTAGAAAAGGAACCTACTATTTCTGAGAAAACTAGCACTATAAAAAATTTCGAGCCAACTGTTTGGTTAACTACCAAACTTGATACTCCCCCTTTAGGGGGCAGGGGGGTAGAGAGTCGAAGAGTTTTGATTTCTGTACGTGACAACGGCAACGGCATCCCTCCAAAAATTCTAGACAAAATCTTTCAACCCTTCTTCACTACCAAACCAACAGGGCAAGGAACTGGACTAGGATTGAGTTTGAGCTATGATATTGTGAAAGCGCATGGAGGAGAGTTGAAAGTGGATCCGCTAGAAGGGGAAGGAACTGAGTTTATCATTTCATTGCCGATATAGAAAACATTGATAAAAAAAATAATTTATTTAGAATGAAACCTACAAATCCAAACGAATTGCATTTGCAAACAACTGAAAATGCATTAGCAAAAAGAAATGCTGAGTTGACTTTGTTAAGTAATATTCAATCTGCATTGATCGCTCAAAAAGAAATGCAATTTATTTTTGATTTGGTGGGTGATCAATTGCATGCAATGTTTGAAGGAAATGTTGTTTCGATTGCCACATTTGATCAAGAAGCTGGCATTGAGTTTTTTCAATATCATTTTGAAGATGGTAAAAGAAGTTTTCCGAAACCAAGGCCCTATAATAAAATCAGGCAAATATTAATTGATTCTCATGAACTAGTTGTAGTGAATGAAAAAGCAGCATCTTTTGTAAACAATTTAATTGGAGCTAAATATTTTATTGAAGAAGATATAGTAATTCCTAAATCATTTTTATTTGCTCCTTTAATGGTGGATGATATTGTTCGTGGTTATATCAGTTTAAAACATTATCAGCAAGAAACTGTTTTTGACGAAGAGACGATTCGTTTTCTCAATACCATTGCAGGAAGTATCAGTGTAACATTACAGAGTGAAAGGTTGATTCATATTGAAAAACGCAAAGCAGCCGAACAAAAAGCCTTGTTGGATACCATGACCGATTTGTCGCGCAAATTGGAATTGAATCAATTGTTGGCGGCAGTATTGGAAAGAGCAGTAGCAATCCTAAACGTTTTTGGTGGGGAACTGGCTATATATCATGAGGAGCTAAAAGAACTAGAGATTGTTGCTAGCAATAATTTAGGAATGAATTCTGGTGGCGTGCATTTAAAACATGGTGAAGGTGCAATGGGAAAGGTGGCCGAAACAAAACAAGCGTTGATCATTCCAGATTATCAGGAATGGGATGGCAGATCCGATAAGTATACCAAAACAACTGTTCATAGTGTTATGGTTGTTCCTTTATTAGTGGGTGAACAATTAGTGGGAGTGCTTGCAGTAGTTCATTTAGACAAACAAAATCATTTTAGTGATGAAGATTTAAGCTTGTTGAATTTATTTGCGCCATTGGCGGCTACAGCAATTGATAATGCAAGACTGTTTGAAGCAGAAAGAAAAAGAGCCGATGAACAAAAAGCATTATTAGAAACCATGCAAGATTTGTCGGGAAAATTAGAGTTGACAACATTGTTGCAATCGGTTGTAAAACGTTCTGTTGAACTATTACAAGTAACTGGCGGAGAGTTAGCTATCTATCACCCTGAAGAAAAACAATTGGAAATAGTTGCCAGTTTAAATTTAGGAATGGACTCCTTGGGTTTAAGATTAGAATTAAGAGAAGGGGCAATGGGAACTGCGGCTGAAAATAAAGAAACACTGATAATACCCGATTATCAAACATGGGCAAGTAAATCTACAAAGTATACAAAAACAAAAGTACATAGTGTAATGGTGGTACCATTGATGATCAAAGATCAGTTGGTGGGTGCTTTGTGCAGTGTTCATTTAGATAAGAGCAGAGAGTTTAATCAAAAAGATGTACAATTATTAAATCTTTTTGCGCCATTAGCTGCAACCGCAATCGATAATGCTAGATTATTTGAAAAGACCAATAAATTATTGGAAGAAGCAGAGCAGAGAACAGCAGAATTAAAAACCACACAACATCAATTAATACAGCAAGAAAAATTAGCATCACTAGGAGAACTCACTGCTGGCATTGCACACGAAATTCAAAACCCACTCAATTTCGTTAATAATTTTAGTGAAGTAAGTGTTGAATTAGTGGATGAAATGAATGATGAGATAGCAAAAGGAAATTTAACGGATGCTTCGTCGATTGCCAATGATCTAAAAGAGAATCTAAAAAAAATCAATCATCATGGCAAACGCGCTGATGCGATTGTAAAAGGGATGTTGCAACATAGTCGCAGCAGCAGCGGTATAAAAGAGCCAACCAATATCAATGCACTTACAGATGAATATGTTCGATTATGCTATCATGGTCTAAGGGCAAAAGACAACACTTTCAATGCAAGTATAAAAACAGATTTTGATAAATCAATTGGCAAGATCAATATCATTTCTCAGGATATTGGAAGGGTTGTTTTGAATTTGATTACGAATGCTTTTTATGCAGTAACCCCCCAGCCCTCCCGACAAGTCGGGACAGGCTCTAAAGGGGGAGAAAGGACACCTTCCGAAAATCGTGAACCTACAGTTTGGGTAACCACAAAATTAGTTACCCCCCCTTTAGGGGGTGAGGGGGGTCGAAGGGTTTTCATTTCTGTACGTGACAATGGGGGTGGCATCCCTCCCAAAATCCTCGACAAAATCTTTCAACCGTTCTTCACCACAAAACCAACAGGCCAGGGAACAGGTTTAGGATTGAGCTTGAGTTATGATATTGTGAAAGCGCATGGTGGAGAGTTGAAAGTGGAAACGAAAGAAGGAGAAGGGTCGGAGTTTATTATTTCACTACCTATTGTCTGAATCCTATGATTAAAGGCTATTTTATAATAAAAAACTGATATTATTTCTTTAATTATTAAAATTATCGGATATTTATTACATGATTCAACGCTCATTATACCCCATTCTACTCAAACACATTCCTGAAAAAGAGTGCACTATACTTATTGGCGCCCGCCAAACGGGCAAGTCAACTTTATTAAAACAACTACAGGATGCACTTATTAAAAAGGGTGAAACGGTGGTGCTACTCAACCTTGAGCGAAAAGATATTTTACTCGAACTCAATCAAAGTCCCGAAAACATTCTCC
>JANOQC010000216.1:0-37952 GCA_031422175.1 Sphingobacteriia bacterium
TTTTAAAATTTGTGTATCAGCAGCAGATGGGGTAAACGTATTTTCATATTCTGCAGCATCTTGGTAATTATTGCTATTGAGGTATTTATTGCTAATTGAAAAAACGTCAATTAAAGAAAAAACACCAATAACTGCAATGATATACAAATAATTAATTTTTGTTTTAATGGCTGCAAATACTGCACCAGCAGCAACTGCACAAAATAATAAACTCCTTAATAGATCATCCAAGAATAAACTTTTTCTATCTTCTTTTAAGCCATCAATAAATGGTTTTACTGAAGCCACAAGCGACTCTTTTTGAGCTGCATCTGTTATGCTATTTACTTGTTTCATCAACATTTTGTCTCCTTCCCCAGAAAAATCGGAAATGATATATAGTAGAGTAGTAATTGCAAAAACACCTGCTACTATCAATAACCCTTTTTTATATTGCGCAAAGAGTAATGCCTTGTTTTCCTCTGCAATTATTTTTTGAAGTGTTAAAGAGGCAAGCAAGCAGCATAAAAAAGTAGGGACAACTAAAATCATACTCGGAGCTCGAAATTTATCGTACAATGGTAAAAACTTTAACATAGCAAGATTAAATCCATCAAAATATTTTCCCCAACTCAACATCAATGTAAATAGAATGGCGGCTCCCATCCAATAAGTATATTTTTTATCTACTAAAACAAAACCGATCAATGCCAAAAAACAGATGATTGCTCCAAGATAAGGGGGGCCTGAAGTGCCTGCTTCAATACCACCCCAGTAGAATTGCAAAGCACTTTGCAATTGCTGACCCAATTGTTGAGGCATTTGTTGTAAAGCTTCAATTGCTTTGGATTTGTCTTCAGCTACCTCTAAGTTATTACTGCTCCCTCCATAAATTCGCGGAAACATCATTACCAAGGGTTCTGTTTTAAAAAAACTATAGCTCAGGGCATAATCGGTACTTAAACCTGTTTTAGTGGCGCTCGTTGTACCATCTGCTAAAGCACTACCACCTCTAATTGTTCTTTTTGAATATTCATAAGTAGTTAATAGGGTAGTAGCATTGATCATAATGCCTAAGAATGCTGCGAAAATGGCAATTCCGGCAGATTGTATCAAATGTCTGAAATTCTTTTCCTGAATGCATTTTATGGCAAATCCTACACTCATGAAAAGAATAATGATTAAACTATAATAAGTTATTTGTAAGTGATTAGCACCTACAAGTAAAGCAGTAAATATGGCGGTACAAGCAGCCCCCCATAAATATTTTTTATCGAAAATTAATATCAATGAAGCAATTACAGAAGGTAAATAAGCAATTGCATTCATCTTGGTATCATGCCCTGCTGCAATAATAATGGGGTTATAAGTTGCATAGGTATATGCCAATGCCCCAACAATTCCTATATAAGAATTAATACGAAGTACTTGTGTTAAAAAGTAAAAACAAATACAAGCAAGAAAAAATGCCCCAGCTGGTTTAGGAAGTCCTCCGTTTAAAATATTTCCAATATATCCTACAGAAATAGGATTGTTGCCAATGCCAGTAATTTGATAAGCCGGCATACCACTAAATATACCATTTGTCCACAATGGGAATTGACCATTTTTGTCTTTATATTGAAAAGAGTTTTGTGCCATCCCTTTCCACTGGGTTACATCGTGTTGTTGTAAAACTTTACCTTCTAAAGCAGGTTTTGAATAGATCAAAGCAACTATTAAGAAAATTGCAATAGCAATAAAATGGGGTATTAGGGCTTTCCAATTAATACGATTCATAAGTTCTTTTATGAGCACAAACCTACTGAAAAAAGGTGGAAGCTGAGCCTGAACCATTTACCTTTACATAATGAAATCGATACATTTTGCTGCTCGATTGGCTTTGATTTGCAATTGCCTGTTTTTGGTTTGTTTACTCATTCAAAGAACGCATGATTTTATCCATCAAAAGGACATCAGTAATGTAGTTATTATTTTGGGCTGGATGGTAGCCCCTTTTTTAAATTTGGTGGTGAACATTTGGTATGGGGTATTGTTATTGATTAAATCAACTATTCGAATACCTATTTGGATGGCTTTAATCAATATTGCCATCCTCATTCTCCAATTGTATATTTACTTAATTCTTCCTTCATGATTAACGATATTTTAAAGGATAAACCTACAAAATTGTTTCTAGGAATAATGGCTTTTTTTGTTGCCAATGCACTAATTGCCGAATGCATTGGGGGTAAAATATTTTCATTAGAAAAATTATTGGGAATAGATGTGTCTAATTTTACCCTGTTTGGTCAAAGCGGGTTGGCTTTTAATTTAACCTGTGGTGTTTTACTTTGGCCTTTAGAATTTGTTATTACTGATATTGTTAATGAATATTATGGCCCCAAAGCAGTTAAAAGAATAAGTTATACAGCCATAGTTATCATTTCCTATGCATTTGTAATGTTTTATGCAGCAATGTCTATTCCTCCTGCAGATTTTTGGATTGGATCAAAAAAAGAATCGGGTATTGATAATATGCAAATTGCATTTGGTGGAATATTTGGTCAGGGGATGTGGATTATTTTAGGAAGCTTAATTGCCTTTTTAGTAAGTCAAATTGTGGATGTTACTGTATTTCATAAGATCAAACAAATGACTGGAGAAAAATGGATATGGTTAAGAGCAACTGGTTCAACAGTTGTATCTCAATTAGTAGATAGTTTTGTTGTATTGTTTATTGCTTTTAAAATTGGCAATGGTTGGAGTTGGCAGTTGGTATTGGCCATTTGCCTAGTAAATTATATCTATAAATTTTCAATGGCAGTTATTTTAACCCCTCTTATATATTTGTTAGAAAAGCAAATAGATCGTTATTTAGGGATAGAAAATGCAAGAAAAATGAAGGAAGCAGCAATGGGTAAAATAAATGAATAGTGCTTATCCAGCCATTTGCATGACTAATTCATTTTCAAAATTATTTTGGTTATAATCTTCGCTTGCTAATTTTCTTTGAATAATTCTATGGCTGAGTATTGTTTTTGCTCCATACAAGCAATATGCAACTTGAATGATTATCAAAAACTTAAACAAAGAAATTGCCATTTCATTGTAATAATTCCATTTTGTAAAAGTGGATAATTCGCCACCGCTATTAATCCATTCTATTTTTATGGGCAGGTTTACACTAAAAATAAACAATATCCCAACAATAAGTGAAAGCGAAAAAGCAATATGAGCATAGGATATTATGGGATTACGCTCATCGATTTTTCTAAGTATTGTTTGAATAATAAATGGAATTATTAGTACAAACAAGAAAATCATTGATGCACTAAAAAAGCCAAGTAGTAAAAAAACATTATTGTAATACATCATAATCACTTCGGAGTACGATGAGTAGTATGCCATACATCCATAGAGTATAGGCACAATCCAGAGCATGTGCTCTGCACGTGATAATTTTGCTGTCATAGGGTTGACTAACGGGTACGATACAAAAATATAGTAAAAATTCAATACTAATCCTCATTTTTGTTCATAATAGTTTAAAATACAAATCGGTTGGTAGCTATATGACACCTGAAAGAAAAAATAAAATTGATACCGTTTTGTTGAATAGGCAACCCAATTTGGCATTGGTAATGGAGAACGTTCATGACCATCATAATATTTCAGCTGTTATGCGAACATGTGATGCAGTTGGGATACAAGACATTTATGTTTTAAATAGTAAAATACCTAGGCACGAATATTTTGGTGTTCAGAGTAGTAGCAGTGCTGCCAAATGGCTCACAGTTCATCATTTTAACGATACAATAAAATGTTTTGAACAATTGCGGAAACGGTATACCAATATTTATGCAACGCATTTAGGGGAGTATGCTCATTCTGTTTATCAATTAGATTTCAGAAAAAGTGTTGCTCTTGTTTTTGGAAATGAACATGAAGGCGTTACTAAAGAAGCCATTGCACTTTCAGACGGATGTTTTACTATTCCTCAAGTTGGGATGATTCAGAGTTTAAATATTTCTGTTGCTTGTGCAATTACTATATATGAGGCTTATCGGCAAAAAAAATTAGCAGGTCATTATGATCAATCTGATACTTTACATCCTGATGCTGTAATATTAGCTCAACAATGGGCGATGAAAAAAACTAAATAAGTTTTTGATGCGCTAATAATGCATTTTCTTTTTTCTTTCTTTCTGCTGCATGTTTAGTAAGATAGGTGATACTTACGTTTAATTCGAAGCCAATCAACAAAATCAATGCATTTATATAAATCAATAACATAATAATTAGTACGGTACCAATTGAACCATAAATTTTATTATAAGCTGCAAAATGATTCACCCAATAAGAAAAAATAATAGTGGTTCCTAAGGTAAGTGTAGTGGCTAACAAAGATCCAGGGGATACTAGTTTCCATCTTTCTTTAACCGATGGAGCGTATTTATAAATAAACGCAATGCCATAAAAAAATAATCCTATAATAATAATCCATCTTATTCCATTAAACCAAGGCAAGAAAGTTTTTCTTTTTATGTGAAAAATTTTCCTAATTAATGTAGTTAATTGTTCTTGCCCTAACATGATTAATGTAGTAGATAAAATCAATACTATAAGAATAGTAGTTAATTTTATAGCCCTCCATCTTTGATGTAAAAAGAAGACTTTATTTTCCTGAATAGATTTATCAAAAGTTCTTATAAATGCCATCATTGCATTAGAGGCATAAAATATTAATAAAATAAATCCAAAAGAAAATACTCCCACGTTTTGATCCATTAAATCATCTAAAAGATCTTGGATAAATATTCTTGTACCTGAACTAGGACTTAGCTCTTTAATTAAAGTAAGCACTTGCACTTTTAAATCTAAGAATTCAGGAAAATAAGGAAGTATCGAAAAAATAAACAGCATGGTAGCAGGCAAAGCCATTATTAAGTTAAATGAAATAGCTGCGGCTCGGTCATTTAATCCAATTTTTTTAACCTGATCTATGAAGAAAACTACAACATCAAACAAAGGAATACCTCTAAATCCTGGCAAATAAATTTCTTTGCTTTTACGAATAATAAAAGCAATAGGAGTGAGTGTGATAATTATTTTTTCTAATCTGGTCAATCAATTATTTATTTTGAACTTGCTTTTTCAACATATAAATGTCTAAAGCTTTTTGGTATTCATTTGCATATCTATTATGCTCCGGATAATTATTGCTAAAATGATGATAACCACTAAAATCGCTTTTAGCAACAAAATAAATATAGTCTGTTTGTGGGGCATTTAAAACAATATCTATTGTTTTTGGCGAAGGCGTACAAATTGGTCCTGGAGGCAACCCTTTAAATTTATACGTATTAAAAGGGGAAGGGTTGTTTAAATATTTCTCATAAATGCGAGTAATGGTGAAATCATTCATCGCATATTTGATAGTTGGGCATGCTTGTAGAGGCATTTCTTTTTTCAATCTATTAATATAAACACTGGCAATTTTATATTTATCTGAATCGAAATTGGTTTCTTCCTCTATTATTGAAGCAAGTGTATAAACTTCTTCTGGGCTCATATTTAATTGTTGCACTTTGCGCATCCGATCATTTTTTAACCAAAATGAACTGCTTTCGTTGGTTAACTTTTGAAAAATTTTATCCAACGAGGCATCATAATAAAAGCTGTATGTATTGGGAATTATTTGGGTAAAAAGTAGACTGGTATTGGTATTAAAATCTTTTAAAGAATCGTTGTTGTTAATATATTGCAGTATTTCAATTGAATCTAACGGGAAAGTTTTGCTAATCAAGCGGGCCAATTCTTCTTTTGTTCTTACTTTATTCAAAACCAATTTTACTTCTGCAAATCTTCCGTTTTTCAACATTCGCATGATATCAACTATGCTTTGACCTTTTTTTATTTCATATTTACCTGGCTTCATTTTATCCCATAAATTAATTGAAGCTCCTGCCAAGCCGAGTATGTTTGTAAATCGAAGTATTCCAGCTTTATTAAAAGCAGCTAAAACCGAAGATTTATTGGTTTCCGTAATTATAATATTTCTTGACTTATCTGAAAATTGAGTTGCTGAACCTAAAAATAGCCAAGCTATTGATAGAATGCCAACAATAAAAGTTGCCAAAAATCCAAGAATAAATAATGGTTTCTTACTATTTTTTTGCTTTACTGCTTTCTTCATATCGGAAAAATTAATAAAAAACCCTGTCAGCCAATGGAAGACAGGGTTGAATGTAATCAATAGGGAATTATTTTTGTGTGGGAGCCGGTGTTGCTGGAGCTGGCATCGTATTAACTGGTTGTTGTTTTACAGGTGCTGGAGCACTTGTATTTGTATTAATTTTTTGAATGATAGAATTATCTATACTATCTGAGCCGCCTTTTAGAAAGAAAGTAGAAAATAAAGCCAATAAAGCAATAATTCCGGCAAACATCCATGTTCCTTTCTCCAAAACATCAGTTGTTTGTTTTACTCCCATAAATTGGTTGCCAATACCACCTACATTACCAGTTAAGCCGCCACCCTTAGGATTTTGAACTAAAACCATAAATCCGAGCCCTACAGCTGCAATTACAATTAATACCAAGAAAAGAATAATCATGTTATATACCTTTTAGTTGTTGAATTTTGGCAGCAAAATAAGCGGATTTTTCAGGATTTGAGAAACTTAATTTAATAAAGAGCTGAATTGCCTTATCAATTTGTCCTTGTTTTACCAATACTTCTGCCATAGTTTCGGTTAAAATTTCTTTCGATTCGTTAGATACCAAGGCAGTTTCAGCCACTTTTTTCTCAGATTCTGGGCTAGTTCCCAAGTCGGTTGGATTAGGATGATGATTTTTCATATCTTTTAACCAATCTGTAAATTTTCTGAGCTTTGTAGTTAATTTATCTTGAGGAATCTTGCTTAAATCAATTTGGATGCCTTGTGATGCAAAATAATCAATGGTATGTAATTTCTCTTGTTGTGCTTCAATTTCAAGTTGTGCCTTTTGGTTAATAGGTTTTTTGAACTCAGCCAATTGAGCCGATAAAATACTAGCGATTCTTGCATCGCTTTTGGCTTGATCGGGCATTTCTGAATCGTTTTCAGGTTGCTCGCTATATTCTTGTGCAGGAGGCAGTTCGGATGAGGCTATAGCACTGAAAATTGGCATAAATGCGGATGATTCATCAACCTTGTCTAGAATTGTTGGTATTTCTTCAGCAATAGTTTCTGAAAAGGGTTCAAAAGCTGAAACTGGGGCAATTATTTCCTCAGTTGGTAAAGGCACTATTATTGCTTCGTTATTGCCATCAATACCTCTCATTAAGCGACGAACAGTTTCAATAGTTGGTATGGTTATTTCATGGCTAAGAATTGGGCTAATGGGGGGTGTAATGATGTCATCAACTATTGGTTCAATTATTGGTTCAACTGGTTGTTCTATAGTTGGTTCAAAGCTGCGCCACTGGGTTTCTATTGAATTTACTCCATTTATGTCTTCGATTGGAATTTCGCCTGGAACTTCAGTTGGAGCAGTATAATCCTCATTAGAATTTATTTCATTCGGTAAAATCAATGATTCTTCAACAGTAGAAGGGCTAATCATCTCATCCCAAGCCTTATCTTTTTGATAAATAGATCTAAGTAAGGCAGTATCCATTTCCAACTTTGGAGCCTCATCAATTCTTGTTTCATTGATGGAATCAAGTTGAAATTGTAACCAATTCGGGTTACTGAAGTATAATGCCGTCTTTACTGCTTGAGCAGCTGCCAATGGATGGTCTTCTTTTCTAAGTTTTGCAGAAAACAAGTATTGTCCAGGTGAGAAAAAAGGGTATTCACTTACCAATTTTTCAATGGACTCCATTTTCAAATCATCCAATGAAGATTTTCCTGTTAAATGCAATAAAGCTTTTTCTTGCGTAAACTTCATAAGTTTTAAATATACAACTCAATTACCAATTAGAGAAAATACGATTAAAAATTTCGTCTGTTAAAGTTCTGATTACCTCTTCTGCTAACTGGCCTTCGGCCTGTTGCAAAGTAAGATTTGCTGAATAATCAAAACTACGAGAAACATCAAATTCTTCTACTTTATTATCCAATGTTTTTTTGAAAATCACATGAACGGTTACAGTTAAACGATTGGTGCTTGCTTGTTGTGCAGAAACTCCTACAGTTTGACTAGGGTCATAATTTGTAATTGTTCCATTAATAATATAATGGGCATCATCATTGTTGGTTCTTGTGAGTTTAGTATTTGAAGTTATTTTTACCTGTAGCTTATCAGTTAGTTTAGGGGCTAATTGTGGGTTTACATACCTTGCCCTATTTTCGAAAAATCCAATTTTTATAGTCTTTACATCAGTTGGAATTACCGCATCTTTAAAAGAATAAACCTTGCATCCTGAAGACACAATTATTATCATGGTGATTGTAGAAAATATAAATTTTGTTATTAGTTTATTCATCAATATCATATTCTTTCAATTTACGGTATAAAGTTCTTTCACTAATTCCTAAATCATTAGAAGCATCTTTTCTTTTTCCCTTGTGCTTTTTCAAAGCTTTAATGATCAATTCTTTTTCCTTATCCATGATGTTTAAAGATTCCTCTATTTCTTCATGTAATTGAATATCTTCATTACTTAATAAAACTGGTTGACCATTCGAACTATTACCTTGTAATAAGTTGGGATGATTTCCAGCATGAACTGAACCCAATGTGTTATTTCCTAAAATAGCATCCCCGTGGTCTTGACCTTTGTATTCGTTTAAAATCGAATCTTTAGAAAAATTAGTGGAAGTATGAGCTAATGATGGGTTTTGTAAAATTTCAACAAACATTTTTTTCAACTCTGTAACATCTTTTTTCATATCGAAAAATAACTTGTACAGAATCTCACGCTCATTTGCAAATTCACCAGTAGGGGTATGCCCAGCTAATACCGGGAATCGATTTTCTTTTTTCTCTGGTAAAAAAATGCGCATTTCTTTACTGCTTACTTGGGGTGTAGGACTTAAAACAGAAATTTGTTCAGCAATATTTTTTAATTCACGCACATTGCCTGGCCATTGATGATTCAGTAATAATTGTTTTGCATCCTCGTCTAATTGAACTGGCGTGGTTTTGTATTTTTCTGCAAAGTCTACTACGAATTTTCTAAAGAGTAAAAGAATATCTTCTTTACGGTCTCTTAATGACGGAACACGAATAGGAACAGTACTTAATCGATAATACAAGTCTTCTCTAAAACGCCCTTTCTGTGTGAATTCTAAGAGTTCTCTATTAGTTGCTGCTATTACACGAACATCTGTTTTTTGTACTTTTGAAGACCCAACTCTTATAAATTCACCCGTTTCTAAAACGCGCAACAGACGAGCTTGAGTGCCTAATGGCATTTCTCCAATTTCATCCATAAAAATGGTACCGCCATTAACAGTTTCAAAATATCCTTTTCGGCTATCTACTGCTCCAGTGAAAGAGCCCTTTTCATGACCAAATAATTCAGAATCTATAGTACCTTCGGGAATAGCACCACAGTTAACTGCAATAAAAGGGTTGTGTTTTCTAGAAGACAGTGAATGAATAATTTGAGAAAAAACTTCTTTTCCTACACCACTCTCACCAACTATTAAAACCGTTAAATCAGTTCCTGCTACTTGCACAGCTGTGTTCAATGCATGATTCAAAGCAGGTGAATTACCTATTATACCAAACCTGTTTTTTATACTTTGTAAATCCATATTACTATTTTTGATGGGCTTCAATTATTTCACCTAATAAGGTAGCCCTTGTGCAATTGATTATTTTAACCCACACATAATTTCCAAGTGCATGTTTCCCCTCTATTTTTGGAAAAACTGTTATTTTATTTTGGCTGGTTCTTCCTTGCCAATCTTTTACATTTTTCCTACTGCTGCTTTCAATCAACACTTTAAATGTCTTTCCAATATCATTGTGGTTGTTGTTAGTAGATAAAATTCCTTGTTGGTCAATCACTTCTTGTAAGCGTCTCTTTTTTACTTCAAGAAGAACATCATCGGAATATCTTTTTGCTGCCAATGTACCTGGTCTTTCGCTGTAATAATACATATAACTCATGTCATAATTACTATATCGCATCAAACTCAAAGTATATTGATGGTCTTCTTCGGTTTCCGTGCAAAACCCAGTAATAAAATCAGAAGTAATGCTGCAAGTTGGCATGATAGAACGAATTCGATCTATTTTAGCCATATACCATTCTCTTGTATAGGTTCTATTCATCAATTGTAATATTCGAGTACTTCCACTTTGTACTGGGAGGTGAATACATTTACAAATATTTTCGTATTTGGCCATTACATGCAATACTTCATCAGTAATGTCTTTTGGATGCGAAGTGCTAAACCTTACCCATAAATCATTACTAATTAGAGCAACTTTTTCCAATAATTGTGCAAAGGTTGTATTGGTTGCTGAAATTTCATCATTCCAATAATAGCTATCTACATTTTGGCCAAGTAAAGTAATTTCTTTAAATCCTTGATTCACTAAAGATTGTACTTCATCAATAATAGACTTACTATCTCTACTTCTTTCTCTTCCTCTTGTAAAGGGCACTACGCAAAAACTACACATATTATTACAACCACGCATTATGGAAACAAATGCCGTTATCCCATTAGAGTTTAAACGAATGGGAGATATATCTCCGTAAGTTTCTTCTCTACTCAACAATACATTCACTCCCTTTTGACCACTTTCTGCATCTTTAATTAAAGCGGGCAAAGTTCTGTAAGCATCAGGGCCAATAACTAAGTCAACTAATTTTTCTTGTTCAAGCAAAGTCGATTTTAGTCTTTCAGCCATGCAGCCTAAAATACCTATTAACATCCCAGGTTTTGTTCTTTTTATTTTTCTAAATTCTGTGAGTCTTTTTCTAATGGTTAACTCCGCTTTTTCTCTGATAGAACAAGTATTTACTAAAATCAAGTCAGCTTCTTCAAAATGCTTTGTTGAGCCAAATCCTTCAGCCTGTAAAATAGAAGCAACAACTTCGCTATCAGCAAAATTCATTGCACAGCCATAACTTTCGATGTAAAATTTTTTGCCATTTACACTAGAGGTCTTTGTTACATCAAAAGCTTCGCCTTGGCGATTTTCATCATGTATTTTAGTTAATTCAGCTAGCAACTCCATCCAAATATTATTAAGTTTGCAAAGTTACAAAAATTGCCGAATTTATGTCAGTTTGTCAGCATTACTTTAAATAAAATTGCTTACAATTCTTATATTTACAGCCAAAAATCGTTGATATGTTCAAAATTGTTCTTTTCTTAACGTTTATGTTAACTACAAGAACTACCTCTATTGCCCAAGACAATGTGGTAAATGCACTTCAAAGGCAGCAAAATAGAAATTTCAAGAAAGACAATGATACAACTACCAACTGGCATTGGAAACATGGAGGGTTGATGAGTTTTAACCTTGCTCAAGGCTCTTTGAGTAACTGGGCAGCAGGGGGAGATAACTTTTCATTAACGGTAAATGGGTACTTCAATTATTTCATATATTATAAAAAAGGTAGACATGGTTGGGACAATAATGTAGATGTTAATATGGGGTATATACAATCAACTAGCTTAGGGAGTAGAAAAAATGATGACCGCTACGATTTAATCAGTAAATATGGGTATAAAATGGACTCCTTGGGTAAATGGTTTTTAACTGGACTATTTAATTTTCGTTCTCAGTTTTTTGATGGATACAATTATAATAATAATGCGATTGATTTTACGTCTTCTTTTTTATCACCAGCTTATTTTATTTTATCAGCAGGATTTGATTATAAACCAGATACCAAATTGTCCATTTTCTTATCTCCACTTACTTCTAGGTGGATTGTAGTGCTCAATGAAAAGCTATCTAATAAAGGCGTTTATGGGGTTCCTGCAGGTTCTAAATCATTTAATGAGATAGGTTCATTCATTACAGTGAATTACAATAATACAATTGCTAAAAATATTAATTACAAAGGCAGGGTTGATTTGTTTTCTAATTATAAAAACAAACCACAGAATATAGATTTGTTCATGACCAATTTGTTCTCCTTTAAAATAAATAAATATTTTTCTGCAACTTATAGCCTTGATTTGATTTATGATGACGATGTTAGATTATTTGGTATTAATAAAAATGCACCTGGATTACAATCTAAAAGTTTGATTGGGATTGGATTCTTAAAACAAATAGAACCCAGAAAAAGGTAAATATAAGCTAGCATTTAACTTTTAATAAATTTTTTACTTTGTTTGCTTTATGGGTAAGATCCTGATAATTGCTATGTAAAATTGTTACATGTCCCATTTTTCTTCCTGGCTTAGTTTGTTTTTTGCCATATAAATGCACAAAAGCATTGTCTATCTTTAACACTTCTTCTAATCCTTCATAGATTGCTTCTCCTATATAGTTATCACTCCCAATAATATTAATAATTGCAGAAGGAAGAATGGGGGATGTGTTTCCTAAAGGATAATTCAAAATAATGCGCCATAACATATCATATTGGCTACAATGATTTGCTTCGATTGTATGATGACCACTGTTATGTACACGAGGTGCGGTTTCATTTACCCAGACCTCATTGTTTTTATCGATAAACAATTCAACAGCAAATAAACCTGGACTATTCAGGGCTTTTACCAATTTTATTGCAATAGCTTCAACCACCCACAATATTTTTTCTGGAATCATTGCTGGACTAATTTGATAATCCAATAAATTCAATGAAGGGTTGACCATCATTTCAGAAATAGGATAAATAGCAATTGCGCCATTATTGTCCATGGCAATAATAAGTGCTATCTCTTTTTGAATGATAACTTTTTGTTCCAATACACTTGGTGCATCAAAAGCTTTGTTTAAATCTTCGGAAGTATTGATGACTTGAACACCTTTACCATCGTAACCTCCTTCACCAATTTTATGAACAGCAGGAAACAAATGAGTGTACTGAGCTGCTTCTTCTTTATTTTTTGTAATTACAAATGAAGCGCTTGGAATTCCATGATCTTTATAAAACTGTTTTTGAATTATTTTATTTTTGATTATTTTAATTGCAGCGGGTGTTGGATAAATTTTTACACCTTCTTTTTCTAATCGCTCTAAAGCATCCACATTTACCGATTCAATTTCTATTGTTAATGCATCTAAATTTTTTCCAAAAGCATAAACAGTTTCAAAATCAGTAATGTCTCCTTTTGAAAAATGATGACATAAATGGGCCGAAGGGCAATTGGAGTCGTTCTCTAAAACAAATGTTTCTACGGTATAGTTAGCTGCAGCTTGCAATAACATTCTTCCTAATTGACCGCCTCCTAAAATGCCTACTTTCATATAATTGTGATATGAAGCGAAGATAATCCTCCCAGATATAGGATTAATCAAAACTGGAAACAAATCCTTAATTTTGTTTGAATGATTCCAGATTACCCCCATAAAATTTTCAATGACGCTCGGTTTTGCTATTGTTTATTAATGGAGGCATTGGCTATGCGATCGCACAAGTAAAAAACGGGCTACACCTCAACAAACTTATAATTAAAGAATTTATTTCTTTTTTTAACAATTGCGATGAATAATTGTGATTCCTAATAACTCAATAACATGACTTCAGAACTTACATCTAATATAGATTTTCTGCCATTGCAAGGAACAGATTATGTTGAATTTTATGTTGGCAATGCCAAGCAAGCTGCACATTTTTATAAAACTGCATTCGGTTTTCAAAGTCTTGCATATGCAGGCCCAGAAACTGGTGTAAAAGATCGAGCTAGTTATGCTATTCGTCAGCACAAACTTACTTTTGTATTTACTACACCACTTAAGGGCGGTAATGAGATAGCCGATCATATTTACAAACATGGTGATGGTGTGAAGATGTTGGCTCTAATGGTGGATGACGCAACCGATGCATGGGAACAAACAACAAAAAGGGGGGCGGTTTCATATATGGAACCACTCCAAATGAAAGATAATCATGGCGAATTGGTAATGAGTGGAATAAAAACCTACGGAGATACTATTCATTTATTCATTGAACGTAGAAATTATAATGGTGTATTTATGCCAGGCTATAGAGCTTGGATTTCAGATTATAATCCTGCAAGTACTGGTTTATTATATGTGGATCATTGTGTTGGAAATGTTGGATGGAATCAAATGAATAAATGGGTGAGTTTCTATGAAAATGTAATGGGGTTCAAAAATATTCTAAGTTTTGATGACAATGATATTTCTACAGAATATTCAGCCTTGATGAGCAAAGTAATGAGCAATGGCAATGGTTATGTAAAATTTCCAATTAATGAACCTGCTGAAGGAAAAAAGAAATCTCAAGTAGAAGAGTATTTAGCCTTTTATGATGGAGAAGGATGTCAACATGTGGCTTTGGCTACATTAGATATTGTAAAAACAGTTACTGATTTACAAAATAGAGGAATTGAATTTTTAAAAGTTCCTTCTACATATTATGACGATTTATTAGAAAGAGTAGGGAAAATAGATGAAGATCTTCAGCCTCTTAAAGAATTGGGTGTTTTAGTTGACCGTGATGAAGAAGGGTATCTATTACAAATTTTTACAAAACCAGTGGAAGATCGTCCAACACTTTTTTTTGAAATTATTCAGCGCAAAGGCGCTAAGAGTTTTGGGAAAGGCAATTTTAAAGCCCTTTTCGAGGCTATTGAAAGAGAGCAGGAGAGTAGGGGTAATTTATAATTAACCTATTTACTATTTCAATTGCTTTGTTTGATTTTCCAATCTGCTTTTTTTATTTCGTAGACGTAATTAAGGTTATTTTCTTCGCCATAGTATTGATGTACTTCTTCGGCAATTTTTATTGCTCCTATTTTTTCAATGGCTTTTTGTGATCGAATGTTTCCTGCTCCTATATGAAAAATGATACTGTCAACAAACTGAATAGCATATTTGATCATTAAATACTTAGATGAATAATTGTAAGGTTTCCCCCAACAAGTTCTAGAAAAAAAAGTATAGCCAATTTCTATTGAATTAGTTATTGAATCATAATTGCAGAATCGACTACTTCCTATGGTTTCCCCAGATGAGGTATTAATAAATAAAAAAGCACCTTTAGATTCAATGGCACCTTTAAAAAAATTTTCAAAT
This sequence comes from Sphingobacteriia bacterium, assembly GCA_031422175.1. Classification (GTDB taxonomy): domain Bacteria; phylum Bacteroidota; class Bacteroidia; order Chitinophagales; family Chitinophagaceae; genus Sediminibacterium. Next base: position 15,139 of record JANOQC010000216.1, read on the forward strand.
ACTTCTTTTTTATAGCGGTTTTTGTTGGGATGTTGTTCCCATATTAATGAGTCTGAAGCTACTGCATATAATTTCTCAAAATCAGCTAATTGAAGTGGGGCAAGAGTAATCCAGTCATTTTTTAAATGTATTGGTTGAATGTTAAACATTATAATTGGTTTTAATTATATAATAAAGTTATGGCATATTGATATTTATGCTGAATCATTTCAAAAGAAATTATATTTGCTTTGAAATAACTTAATTTACATGCATACTGATAAAGCTTGGGAGAAATGGGGGGAAAAGGATCCCTATTTTGGGGTATATACCGAAGATAAATTTCGTACTAATAATTTAACACCGGAAATAAAACAAACTTTTTTTGATTCTGGTGAACAATATATTCAACATGTATTATATACAATTAGGCAAAAAATTCATTCAGACTTTTCACCTAATTCGGCATTGGATTTTGGTTGCGGAACTGGTAGGTTAATATTTCCCTTAGCAAAAATTTGTAAAAGGGTTGTTGGGGTAGATATATCAGCATCTATGTTAGCAGAAGCTCAAAAAAATCTAGAAGCATACCCGCATGTTTTATTACTAAAATCAGATGATCAGCTTTCTGCAATCGAAGCGCATCGATTCGATTTTGTAAACACATTTATTGTATTACAACACATTTCTAAGGAAAGGGTACTGCGTATTTTTAAAAAACTAGTTCAAAGTATAAACAAAAATGGTGTTGGCGTTATTCATTTAACATATGCTAAAATCAAATTTAGTAAAAATTTTGGTACCCCTTCTAATACAATAGCCTTTCACCTTAAGACTTTGGCAGTTGCATTGAAAAAAAGAATAGCAGGTATTTTTGATTCGAAAAAAGATCCTGAAATGCAAATGAATTTACATTCTTTAAATCAGCTATTATTTATATTACAAGATGCTGGGGTGCAAAATATTTTTACAGAGTTCACCAATCATGATGGAGCATTAGGTATCACTCTTTATTTTAGAATATAAGCTTTATTGATTTTATCCAATTTTGGGAATTGCTTAAAAAACAAATTCGGGAATTTCTGTAATGTATCTAATTTACTCATTGTTTTGCCTTCATAGCCTCCATACAATGAGTCTACTACTTGCATGCCGTTGATTACTTTGCCAATGGGTGGGTACCCTTTAACTCCATTGGCTATCAATGTATCTAATCGTTGATTGTCTTTTAAATTAATAAACATAGTACTTCCTCTAGTTTCTTTACCACTTCTAGCATAGCTCATATAAGATCTCAAGTTACTCTGAATAACTGGTTCGTCAACCAATTTAAAGGGTTTCCAATATTTTGAAATAGCCGTGTCGTTATTACCCCATTGTGCAACAAAATTGGGTACAACCCTATAAAACACCGTGTTGTTATAATAGTGGTGTTTTACCGTTTGATAAAATCGATCAGCTGCAAGCGGTGACCAATTTCTGGTTACTTCAACATCAAATATTCCTTTAGTTGTTTCAAAACGTGTTGTAAAATTTGCAGGGGCTTCTTCTTTTAGCCATTTCGATTTGAAATTGGGTTTTGCACAAGCACAAAACAACATTAACAGTGCAAGGATTTTTAAATAAGGAAACCTTGAATTTGAATTATTCACTCTTGGGTTAGTTTAAAATAAAAAACTAGTCAATTACGAAGTTACAAATTAATCTTACAAGTTAAGCCTTGATATAAATCCAGGCATTCTTGCCAGACCCAAGAATCACCGACACTCTTTTATATGAATCAACTTCGTATTGGTCTGATTGCAAAAGTTCTTCATTGGTTATTTCAAACACTATCCCGGTTATTAAACTATCACTATTAGTTGATACAATTGCCATTGGATGAAATTGTTGTTCACTTTTTTGTAATACAATTTCATCTTTAATTTCTATCATTTTAAGTTCAAAGCCTTTCAAAAAATCATCAGCTCCATTTAAAACTCTTCCAAATGTTTCCAATTGCACTTTTGCTAATTGTAAAGTGCCGTATGAAAAAAGCAGTTGAGTCATACGGCAATTTAAGCAATCAACTGAAGTTATTTCACTTTATTTTGAATTTATCTAACTATGGAACGTAAATTTTTGCTTGCAAAGTTTTTTGCAAGTTGGTGGGTAATTTCGAAAGGAGGTCATAGGTAGTTGACTTTTCAATAGCATCTACAGTTGTAATATACTTTGTCCAATCAGTATTAATTGAATTGTCATTTGGGGTATCAATCGCAAGTATTCTAGTATCGGCTGAAACCCTTGAAAGATCATTGTTTCCAATAGGCATAATAACTGCAATTTTCCAAACTCTATTTGGTACAACTACTTTTCCACCATTGATAGTTTCTGCATAACCATTGCTTCCTGTACCGCCCTTTCCATAAGTACCCATAATGGTATATACTTCATACCCTTTTTGCATTTCTGCTCTTAAATAACTTTCTAAATTTGCCCAAGTTTTTTGATTGTTATTCGGTGCCTGAGGAATCATGTTGATCATTAAAAAAGTCGATGAATTTGATTCTACAGAACTAGTTCTATCAGCAGATGGAACATTATGACCTCTATCAAAACCAGACCCGCTGTAACTGTTACTTTGAACCTGATAATAGCCAGTTGGAAGATCTAAAAATGGTGCAAAATTATCTTGTCTAGGAGTGCTTCCGACTTTTCCTGCATCTAAATGCCAACTTACCCAATTAGGTATGGCTCTTGAATTGCTATAAGATTCGGTATAAAATTTTGCATCTATCAAATAATTTTCTAATAATACAACACTTGAAGCTGCATTGGAAGGATTGCCAAATAATAAATTACTATTATCGCCATCTGCAGGCGGTACATCTGTGCCAGTTCCATTGGGGGTACCTCTACCTGGTGCAGGAGTTAAAATGAATCCAGTTGTATCTGCTACATTGTCGGCAGGGTCAGTGAAAGTAATATTAGGATTGCCCTTTCCAATAAAAATAATATCGTCTAAGTTTACCCGAGATATTCCTGTTTTTCTAATTTGGAAACGCAGTTTTTTAATGGCTGAAATGGCAAAAGAGTCGGTTTTAAAAGTTCTGCTATTAGTGGATAGATTGGCACCTAATTGAGTATACGTTAATCCTTTATCTTCCGATACCCAAACACTTAATTCTGAAACGGCATCAGTACCATATTGTGCATGGTTAATTTTGATCATCGAAACGCTATCGATATCATAATTCATAGAGATTTTACCTGTTCTAAGACGAACTGATTGTGCATCATTTTTGATGTCTGCAGCTAATTTTCCCAATAAAGCGTCTTCAAATGACCAAGCACCCGTTTTAATAATAACATCCCCAATTGCATAAGCTGCCTTGTTTCCCATTTCAAAGTCTTCTTTGATGGTAAAAGCAGATGGAACATGATTGTAAGCAACAACATCAGGCTGGTCTGTATTTTTTTTACAAGCTATTAATGCTACAACCATAAAAGAGAAAAGCAGAATTTTTTTCATTTGCAGTATTTGGGGGTGTTTTAACGCTGCAAAGTAGGTATATATACTTGATTAAAAGGGTGTTTTAACGGTATGTGGAGAACCCCGTATAACTTTATACAGGCTTAACAAAAATTTAATTAGCAAGCTATAAGTATGAATCTTCCATAAATCAAAAATCCCCTCCAAATAATTGGAAGGGATTATTAATAAATTTCGCCAATGCGATTAACTGAATTAGTAACGGTACATTTCTGATTTGAAAGGACCATTTTTACTAATTCCCAAATATTCAGCTTGCTCAGTTGTTAATTCATCCAATACAGCTCCAACTTTAGCTAGGTGAAGAAATGCAACTTTCTCATCTAAATGTTTTGGTAACACATACACTTTGTTCTCATAGTTTTTGTAGTTCATCCACAATTCTATTTGAGCCAAAGTTTGGTTAGAGAATGAATTACTCATTACAAAAGATGGGTGACCAGTAGCACAACCTAAGTTAACTAAGCGGCCTTCTGCTAAAATAATAACATCTTTACCTTCAATATTGTATAGATCAACCTGGGGCTTGATAGTGTCTTTTGTATGTCCGTAGCTGGTATTCAACCAAGCCATATCAATTTCAATATCAAAGTGACCGATATTACAAACAATGGCTTTGTCTTTCATTAAACGGAAATGCTTTTCTGTAATTAAATCTCTACAGCCTGATGCAGTAACAATAATATCGGCTTCTTTAACAGCTTCAGCCATTGGCTTCACTTCAAATCCTTCCATAGCAGCTTGTAAAGCACAAATAGGATCAATTTCAGTTACAATAACTCTACAGCCAGCGCCTTTTAATGAAAGGGCAGAACCTTTACCTACATCACCATATCCACCAACAACAGCAATCTTTCCAGCCATCATAACGTCAGTAGCTCTACGAATAGCATCTACCAATGATTCTTGACAACCATATTTGTTATCGAATTTAGATTTGGTTACTGAATCGTTTACATTGATTGCCGGAATAGGTAAAGTACCTTTTGCCATACGCTCATATAAACGGTGAACTCCAGTGGTTGTTTCTTCAGATAAACCTTTAATATTGGAAATCAATTCAGGGTATTTATCAAAAACAATATTGGTTAAATCGCCACCATCGTCTAAGATCATGTTCAATGGACGATCAGCACCACCAAAGAATAAAGTTTGTTCAATACACCAATCAGCTTCTTCTTGGGTTTGACCTTTCCAGGCAAAAACACCAATACCTGCAGCAGCAATTGCAGCAGCAGCTTGATCTTGGGTAGAGAAAATATTACAAGAGCTCCATTTTACTTCTGCTCCAAGGGCAACCAATGTTTCAATTAAAACAGCAGTTTGAATGGTCATGTGTAAACAACCAGCAATACGTGCATCTTTCAAAGGTTGAGATGCGCCATATTCAGCTCGCAATGCCATCAATCCTGGCATTTCTGCTTCTGCTAAACGGATTTCTTTACGACCCCAATCTGCTAGGGAGAAATCAGCTACTTTGTATTTTAGGCTGAAATCGATAGATGTTGTAAGTGTTGACATAATAGGTTTTTTATGAAGCACAAATGTAGTTTTAAGGAATAAAATAACATAATTATTTAAATAATTAGTGTAAAATGCTATTTTATGTATCTTTAAAAGTACAAATAACCTGTTTTGTATGCCCAAAGCACCGATAAAAGCCGAATCTACTATAAGCGTTGCGCTAGATAATAAAGACCTAGCAATCCTTAAATTATTGCAACAAAATGCACGTATAACGGTAAAGGAAATTTCCGAACAAATACATTTAAGTACCACACCAGTTCATGAGAGAATCAAACGAATGGAAGAAAGTGGTGTGATTAAACAGTATGCTACTTTATTAGATCACAATAAAGTTAAAAAAGGATTGATGGTGATTTGCTATGTTTCTCTTAAGCAGCACGATAAAACTGCAGGCGGAAAATTTATCAAACGAATACATGAGCTCAACGAAGTAATTGAATGTTATAATATATCTGGTGAATTTGATTTTATGCTAAAAGTAGTAGCAGAAAGCATGGATGCGTATTACGATTTTCATGTAAACAAATTAAGCCAGGCTGAAAATATCGGACATGTGCAATCAGTATTTGTGATGGGGGTAATAAAGCAAACACATCAGTTGGTTTATTAGTTAATTTAATGTACAATAAGCAACTCATATGAAATTATACATAATGAACATGGTTTGTATGAGTGCAATTATGCTTCTCCAGTTGTAAGGGTATTGATACAACTATTACCTATAATTGTGTAAGGGCTCAGGCATATTTTATTTAGACCTTTATGGATAATGGAAATTCTTCCATGTATAAATAGTATGTGATGAAAAATTCTCAAAGTTGTATTGATGCTTGTGTTGCTTGTCTTGTTGCCTGTGAAAAATGTTTTGCAAGTTGTTTAGAAACAGAAGATCATAAAAGTTGTGTAAAATTATGTAGGGACTGTGCTGATATATGTGCACTTTGTGCTGCATTATGTGCAAGGGGTTCTCAATTTTCCGATGAACTTTGTGCTTTATGCGTAAAATGTTGCGAAGCCTGTGCAGCAGAATGCAGTAAACACGCGGATCATTCTGCAGACTGTAAAGCTTGTGCTGAAGCTTGCAAAAGCTGCGCCGAAGCATGCAAAATGTAAGTTTTAACTTTCACCAAAATTTCACAAATTAGTTAAAACCTTTTATTATATCTTTGAATTATAAAGAATATATCCTGAAACGCAACTTATCTATACAATTAAAAGCCTTCTTTCTGCTGTTTGTATTTGCAACAAATACAGTAGTTGGTTTTACATGCGGTTTAGGTGTAGATATGGGTTTTAATGCCCCTCATTATAATAAGTCAGAAGAAATTGCTAAAGTGCACACACATGATAATGGAGAAAAGCATATTCATGAAAAAAAGCCATCAACAGTTAAAGCACATGCTCATACAAATGGCAGCAATCACTCGCATAAGAGCGTTAGTGAGCCACCAAAACAGCATTCTAAGGATGGGGGCAGTAATCCCCTTACAAAAGAAGATGGCGGTTGCTGTGCTAACGAAGTGCAGAAATTTCAGCAAATAGACAAAAATATTACTGTTAATACAGGCATTAATTTGCCTGTATTTGTGGCAATCTTGCATACTTATTTAGCTATTGATTTTTCGATAGCATTAAAAGAATTTCCTACCAAGTATAAGATTCGTCTTTATTACCCGCCGCCGCCTAACCTACGCATTGCGATGCAGCGTTTTCAGATTTGATTATAGTAAAATAGGTGAAGCTTTTGTTTCACCTTCCTTCATTTTGCGTTCCGCAATTTGAAGATATTTGTTTTACCGTAATCATTTTTTATGTTCAGATATAGTTTCTTGTTTTTTCTTACAGTAATTATTGGGTTACCGACTCTAGCACAGCAAATGCTTACCGAAAGAGAAGCTGTAGACAAAGCTTTAGCGAATAGTAAGAATATTCAGGCTGCTTCACTACAAATAAAACAGCAGCAACAGTTGCTTAAATCAACTTTTAATCTTCCAAATCCGGAGTTTTTCTTGGAAAGTCCAACTGGTAATTTTTACACTGGTAGTATTACACAGTCGTTTGAATTTCCGAGCGTGTACAGTAATCAGCACCGTCTGCAAAAGCAGCAAATAGAGGTAGCACAAAAAGAAAAGCAGATAACAACAGCAGAATTAAAGTACAAGGTTAAAGTTTTATACCTAGAAATACAGTACACTGATTCTCTTACCAAACAACTCTATATTCAGGATACTTTATACCAAAGGATAATGCTTTCTGCCATTCGGCAGTTCAAAGCCGGACAAATTGATTATTTGCAACAAACATTTGCTGAAATACAGTATGGAGAAATACACAATCAATACCAACAGTCGCTCATTCGAGCTATATCTTTCAAAACACAGTTGCAATGGTTCACCGGTATTAAAGATTCTATTGGTGTAGAACCGCTGACTGTTGCACTTTCTCAAACACAGTTGACCTTTGTGCCGGATTCTGCATCGCTTCTTTTTAACCCTACCATACAATTGTTACAACAACAAGAGCGAGTTGCCAAACAAAATATTTTAGTACAAAAGAGTAAAGCTTTGCCTGGCTTCGCATTTGGCTATTTTAACCAAGGAGAAAAAAGTACAAAATGGGTTAATCGATTCAGGTTTGGCGTAACTATTCCAGTATGGTTTGGCCAGTATAAAAGTAATATTAATGCTGCTAAAACAGAACAGGAGATCATTAAAAACAAACAACAAGGGTTGCAGCAAGAATTATCTGCACAAACGATTAGTACAAACCGCGAAATACAAACCAACTGGCAATCTGTACAATATTATCAGCAAACTGGTTTAAGAAAAGCAAAGGAAGTGGTAACTACTTCACAACGTTTTTTTGTAAGTGGTGAAATTGATTATATCAATTTATTAAGAAATAGTAATGATGCTTACAATGTTTACCAAAAATACCTTGAAGCCGTAAGAAATTATAATCTAAGTGTAATCAATCATCAATATTTAATGGGTCAGTTATGAAACGATTAATCTTTCAATTTTTATTAGCGTTACTGCCGGTTGTTTTATTTGCACACGGTGGTGAAGACCACGGTGAAACAAAAAAAACAATTGTATCACCTTTAAGTTATTTCTCTTCGGAAGCTGCATCGGAAATCTATGAAGTGCTATTAAAATACAGTTCGATAGAACCGGGTAAAGAAACATCACTTCGTTTATACTTAAGTGAATACCTTACCAATAAACCGATTGATAGCGCTAAGCTAGCAGTAACAGTGGCAGGTAATCCCAACATAAAAATTAGTATTGTTAGGGTTGATATGGGAGTATTTGAATTAAAAGCCATTTTCCCAGAAAAAAAGGGATACAATTTGATAATAAATATCAATAGTTATGCAGGTATTGACTTAATACAGCTAAACAATATTGAGGTAGGAAAAGAACTGGCCGCAACATCAACAACAGAAAGTAGTCTTCATTCGCATTGGTACAGCAGTAATTGGTTTTTTGGTGTAATGGGGCTTATGATTGGGTTGGTAATAATGATTTTTGTAAACAAAAGTCGTAGTAGGAAAGTGGTTGCTGGTGTAATTATTCTTTTTTGTCTTTTGCCAACTGCCACTTACAACCCGATATCTGCACATGGTGGCCATGATCATGGTGCTGCAAAAAGCGGAACCGCTGCTTCCACAACATTCATTGTTGAAAAAGAAACGCAATTCCTTTTTAATATTCAAACATCTAAAAATGGCAAAAATGATTTTAATGAAACAGCTGTTTTATTGGGAACAGTGATCGCCGCTCCTCAGGGAAGGGCTGTAGTTCAATCTCCACAAGCGGGTAAAATTATTTCCTTAAGAGTGGCTCCTGGCCAACAGGTTCAAAAAGGACAGGTGGTGGCTGTAATAGAACAGCAAATAGATGCCGGAACACAAATTAATCTCTTATCTCAAAGTAATAGTGTAAATGCTGAGTTCGAAGCAGCTAAAGCACAATATGAAAGGTTGCAGGGGATAGAAGACATTGCAGCAAAAAAAGATATAACTGAAGCAAAAGCTCGATATGAAAGTGCTAGGAAGAATAAAGCACTCTTTGATAATAATACTGGCAGAAACACCAGCAGTACAAAATCTATTACACTCACGTCACCTGTTAGCGGTGTGGTAGGTATTTTTAATTATGCAATAGGTGCTGTTGTGAACAGCGGTGAAACTTTGCTTGAAATTACTAATCTTGACTATGTGTTAGTGGAAGCCCAGGTATTTGCTAGAGACGTTCAAAAATTAAAAACAGCTACTAGCTTTACAACCATTTCAAATACCGACACGCTTGTACATAAATTAAAAATGATTAGTACAGCTCAATCTGTAAACAGTGGCAATCAATCTCAGAAACTGGTATTCGAAATAATCAATTCGAAGTGCCAGTTCAAAATTGGTGAGAATATAAATGTGCGAATGATAGGTAATAATGTTATCCGACAAGTTGTAATACCTAATGAAGCAATTACAGATGTAAATGGTAAGCCCGCTATTTTTATAAAAGATAAAGCTGAACAGTTTAGCATCAGCTTCTTAATTAAAGGGCAAAATAACGACCAATTTACGTTGATTACAAAAGGTACTGAAGAAGGTGAAAGAGTGGTAACAACAAATGTGTATCAGATGAAAATGATGTATTTAAATCAATAACAAAATAAACTAGCAAATCAAAATAAACAAACAAACCAAAAAAAAACAAACATGAAAAAAATTAGCATCATCTTATCAATGACAATAGCAGTTTTTAGTTTTACTGCTTTAAGTGCACAGTCTTCAAAAACTACTGACAAAATAGTTACTGTAGATACAGTTGTTTACCAATGTCCTATGAAATGCGAGGGAGGTAAAACTTATGAAAAAGCAGGCAAGTGTCCTACATGCAATATGTCTTTGAAGGCAACAGCAAAAACAGTTGCAGCGGTTTACCAATGTCCTATGAAATGCGAAGCAGAAAAAACGTACGACAAAGCAGGTAAATGCCCTAAGTGCAATATGAACCTGACCAAAGTGCAGGCAAAAAAGAATATCTAATAATTAAAACGGTAATAAGTATAATTAACTAAGTAAAACAAAAAAAATGAAACAATTATTAAAAATCAAGATGGCAATTTTCGCCATTGGCTTTGTTGCAATTTTTGCAGCATGTAATAATAGTGGTGATAAAGCATCTTCAACCACAGATTCAGCAAAAACAGATATGGCACATGCGGGTGGCGACCATGTTTTTGCTTGTCCCATGCATCCGGAAGTAACTGGTAAAGAAGGCGATGAGTGCCCAAAATGCGGAATGAAACTGGAGCATAATGATAATGCTGGTGCTCCAAGTAATGTTAGTATGCAGTTTACTGCTACTCCAACATCTCCAAAGGCGGGAGAGGAAGTTACTTTATCGATGACTCCCAAAATAAAGGACAAGCCCACTGAGCAAGTACCATTAGATGTTGAACATACTAAAAAAATACATCTTATTGTGGTTAGTGATGATCTTAGTTGGTTTGATCACATACATCCTGAGCTAAATGCAGATGGTTCTTACAGTGTAAAAGAGAAGTTTCCAACTTCTGGGAAATACACTTTGTTTGCTGATTACAAGCCAAGCGGTGCCAATCATACGGTAGACAATCTCCATGTAACTGTAGCAGGGACTGCTCCTGCAGCAAAAGTTTATGGAGCAGATAAATTAACTGGTTCGGCAGGTGATGGTTTCTCTGTTTCACTTACTGCGGAAGGGGGTAAATTTTTGACCAATATGGCCATGCATATTAATGGCGTAGTAATGCTGAACGGTAAAGAAGTAGATGTAACAACCCTCGAAGATTACCTTGGTGCAAAAGCCCATATGGTAATGGTTAGCCTTGCCGATAAAAAGTATTTACATGTGCATCCAAGTGTAGAAGGTGGAAAATTTGATTTACATTCTACGTTTGATAAACCAGGTGTATATCGTGGATGGATTCAGTTTCAAAGCAAAGGCAAAGTGTATACCAGTGATTTTGTAATGAATGTGGCCGAAAGTAAAGGCAATTAAAGATTTTATTTATGCTGAACAAACTCATTCATTTCTCATTAAAAAATAGGATGCTGGTGGTTTCCATGGCTGCCTTATTGATGGTGTATGGGGTGTTTACATTGGTTAATCTTCCGGTAGATGTATTACCCGATTTAAACAGACCAAGAGTAACCATTTTTTTAGAAGCCAATGGTATGGCTCCTGAAGAAGTAGAAAGCCAGGTCAATCTACCTGTTGAAACACAATTAAATGGTGCTCCAGGAGTAGAAGTAGTTCGTTCAGTAGCAAGCCCGGGATTAGGAATGGTGTTTGTAGAATTTGACTGGAATACAGATGTTTATCGGGCAAGACAATTGACTGCCGAGAAATTACAGAACATTCAATTACCAAAAGGTATTACACCTGTTATGGGGCCAATCAGTTCCATCATGGGGCAAATTATGATGGTGGCAGTTACGAGTGATACTACTTCGCCTGCAGATTTAAGAACGTTGGCTGATTTTACCATTCGCAGAAGATTGATGAGTGTAAAGGGAGTAAGTCAGGTAATACCGATTGGTGGAGAAAGAATGCAATACCAAGTTTTGATTTCAAGTGAAAAGTTAAGACAATATAATCTTGCTATTGATGACGTAGATAATGCTTTGCAGTTAACCAATCAAAACACAACTGGTGGTTTTATTGACAATAAAGGATCCGAAACATTAATAAGAAATATTGGGCGTGCAAATACGCTCGAAGACCTGGCTAATACTGTTGTAAGCAACCGGAATGCAGCCCCAATTTTATTGAAACAAGTAGCGGAAGTGAAATTCGGCGGGCCCATTAAAAGAGGTGATGGCTCTTTTAATGGGAAACCGGCTGTTATTCTCAGCATTGAAAAACAACCAGGTTCCAGTACACTCACGGTAACCGATGAGGCTTTGAAGGCGATTGAAGAAATCAAAGCATCTCTTCCCGAAAATATTCATGTCAATACAGATGTTTTTCAGCAAAAGAATTTTATTATTAACTCTATCACTAATGTAGAAGAAGCATTAAGAGATGGATTTATTTTGATAATAATTATTCTGCTTTTATTCTTGCTAAATTTCCGCACTACTATTATTACACTTACGGCGATTCCTCTGTCCCTTATCATTACAGCAATTGTTTTTAAATTTTTTGATATTTCAATTAATACACTAACACTTGGAGGATTAGCTATTGCTATTGGTGAGTTAGTGGATGATGCCATTGTAGATGTTGAGAATGTTTATAGGAGATTGAAAGAAAATTGGGTAAGTGATAATCCCAAACCTTTACTTAAAGTAATTTATGATGCCAGCAGCGAAGTAAGAAATTCAATTGTATACGCCACTATTATAGTGGTTTTAGTATTCATTCCATTGTTTTACTTGCAGGGTATAGAAGGAAAAATATTTGCGCCATTAGGAATTGCCTATATTACTTCCATAGTTGCTTCATTGCTAGTTTCTCTTACAGTAACACCGGCGCTTTGTAGTTATTTGTTGGAGAAGAAAAATCATTTGAAGCATATCAACCTTAGATTCTGGAAAAAGGCCCCTGTTGTTAAACAGAGCTTGGGGGGTGAAGTTTTAGATGCAGCACATGAATCGGACAGTGGCCTTGTTCGCTGGCTAAAGAAGCAGGATCTTAAATTATTGCATTGGGGATTAAAAAGGACAAAACTGGTAGCAGGTATTGCAATTGCATTAATAATTGCGGCCATTAGCGTTGTGCCATTTTTTGGGACAGAATTTTTACCACCTTTTAATGAAGGCAGCTTTACCGTTAATATGGTAGCCCCAGCTGGTACATCATTAGAAGAAAGTAATAAATTGGGTACCATAGTAGAAAAACAAATTTTGAAAGTGCCAGAAGTGTTGCTTACGGCTCGGCGTACTGGAAGAGCCGAATTGGATGAACATGCTGAACCACCAAGTTCATCTGAAATTGAGGTTGCGTTAAAACCCAGTGGACGAAGCCGGGCAAAAGTGTTAGAAGATATACGTAATAATCTTTCAGTTTTAAAAGGAGTTTCCATCAATATAGGTCAGCCTATATCTCACCGCCTCGATCATTTACTTTCGGGAGTAAGAGCACAAATAGCAGTTAAAATATTTGGTAATGATTTATTGACACTCCGCTCAAATGCTGAACAATTAAAATCAGTTATTAGTAATGTAGCAGGTGTTGTAGATGTTCAAATAGAAAATCAAGTAATGGTTCCACAACTGATGATTAAGCTAGACCGTATGGCGGTACAGCGTTATGGGTTACAGGTGGGGAATGTGGCAGATGAACTTGAAATATTTTACAATGGCAAAGTGGTGAGCCAAATAATTGATGGTCAAAAGAGTTTTGATATCATTTTAAGAACGGATGATAGTACAAGAAAAAATATTGACGCAATCCGCAATACACAAATTGCCGCGTCTGATGGTTCGTTAATACCATTACAACAAATTGCAAAGATTGAATTGGAGAATAGCATTAATGCAGTTAATCATGAAAATACACAGCGTCGTATTGTTGTTTCTGCCAATGTACAAGGCAGAGATTTAGGAAGTACAGTAAAAGAAATGCAGGAAAGGGTAAGGAAGGATTTGCCTTTACAGGAAGGCTATTATTTGCAATGGGGTGGCCAGTTCGAAAGTCAGCAATCAGCTACTAAATTAATTACCATTCTCAGCATCTTTTCTGTAGCTGGTATTTTCTTGGTTTTATATAGCCATTTCAAAAGTAGTCTTATTGCGTTGCAGATTATGTTGAATATCCCATTGGCTTTAATTGGTAGTGTAATTGCAGTAATGCTTACCGGTGGTGTTTTCTCTATTGCAACAATGGTAGGCTTTATAACACTTACTGGTATTGCTTCCAGAAATGGTATTATGATGATAAGTCATTACATTCATTTAGTACAACATGAAGGAGAGGTATTTGGCGACAAAATGATCATACGGGGTTCAATAGAGAGAATGGTTCCAGTATTAATGACGGCATTGGTGGCAGCTTTTGCATTGATACCATTAACAATGGATGCCACAGCACCCGGTAAAGAAATTTTATATCCGGTAGCAACAGTGATATTGGGTGGTCTGGTAAGTTCAACCTTATTAGATATGATCGTTACCCCTGTTATATTTAAGCTATTTGGTGAAAAAGCCCTAAAAAAATATGTAGAAACACATCAAAATAAGGATCTAGAATAACGAAAATCAACATACTTTTTAAACTAAACAACATGAAAAATTTATTTGCAATCATTGCCCTAATTATAATTAGCTTTTTGGGGAATTCATCGGCAATAGCCCAGAAAACAGAAGAAGTATGTTACAATCCTAATCTTGTTAAAGACACAACCAAGAAAAGCATTAAATCTATGGCTTTCGCTGTTGTTAATGGCGATAGTATAAAAATAAATTATCATTCTCCTGGTATTCGTAAGAGAATTATTTGGGGAGGTTTGGTTCCGTTTGATGAAGTATGGGTAACTGGCGCACATGATGCCACCACATTAGAAATGCCAAAGGCTTTTTTTGTGAAAGGAAAACAGATACCTGCTGGTAAATATGCTTTTTTCACTATCCCCGGTAAAAAGGAATGGACAATAATTATCAACAAAAATTGGGAACAACATCTTGCTACATCGTATGATGAAAAAGATGATATTGTTAGGATTAAAGTGATACCTAAAGAAATTAATCATACAGAGCGATTGCAATACTTTGTTCAAATGATTAATGACAAAACAGGTAAAATAGCAGTTGCATGGGAGAAAATAAGAGTTGAGTTTGAGTTTAAAAATTAAATCATTCAAGTCAATTAATTTTTATGGCAAAAAGCAAGCACTACTATATCCGAAAAACACATCGTTGGCTTGGTGTGTTACTTGGTATTCAATTTCTCTTATGGACAATCGGTGGTTTGTATTTCAGTTGGAGTAATATGGATGAAGTGCATGGTGATTTTCAAAAAAAAACAGCACCGCTGTTATCAGCTAATATATCTTTAGTTAGCCCATCAATGGTGCTGGATACCATTAAGAAAGTTCATCGAATTGATTCAGTCGTTTCTATTCAATTAATTGAAATCTTGGACAAACCTTTTTACCAAGTTCGGTGTATTAGTGCTATACAGAATATTGCTAAGCACGAACATGATATGCAAGCAATGAACCATTTGGCTGATGCAGAAACTGGCCGGCTACGAGGACCATTGACAAAAGAAGAAGCCACTAAAATTGCTACCTTACGATTTAATGGACAGCCAGTAATTAAATCAATCGAATATCTTACAAGTACAAATGGTCATCATGAGTATAGAGAAAATCCTTTGCCTGCTTATGCTATTACATTTGAGCATCCATCGAATACCACCGTTTACGTTTCAAGTGAGTTAGGTACTATTCAAAAATTCAGAAATAATAAGTGGCGCATTTTTGATTTTTTATGGATGATGCATACCATGGATTATAATGGTAGAGACCATATTGGTAATTGGTTACTACGCGCATTCTCTATTTTTGGATTAGTAACTGTATTGAGTGGATTTGCACTGTTTTTTGTTAGTTTCAAATTCAACAAAGGAAAAAATAGTAATGGTTGAAAACTGATTTACTTTCCTCTTAGAGTCTATTGTTTTTCTCATCATTAAATAGTTAGCCCCATTATATAATCATCCATTACATACCCATGTTCTAATTCGAGTATATCTTCTTTTAGAACAATAAAGCCTTGTTTTAAATAAAACTCTTTGGCAATATTTTGCTTATTTACTTGCAAAATTATTTGCTTCCCGTTTTTGGATTTCGCGTGTTCAATTACTTTTTGTAACAATGCTTTTCCTGCACCAGTTTTTTGAGTACTGGGCAAAACATACAATTTGTTGAGTTTAAAAATACTTTCGCCTTCGTTGGAAACAGAAGCAAAGGCAATAGGATTGCTTTTTATTTCAAACAAATAAAATTGATGCCCTTTCTCCATTTGCTTTATCAAAGAAGCATCAGAATACATCAAGTTGAGCATATAATCCAACTGATCTTTTGAAATGATGTCTCCATATGCAATGGGCCAAGTAGTTTTGGCGATGCTTTGTATGACTGCTATATCGTTGAATGTTGCAGAACGGATCATAAAGGGATAATTATATTCTAAGGTATTTGTTTGATAGACTCTTTTTTGGTGGGCATTATTTTTTTCATCAGCCAATGAGAAGCAAATCCACTTGCAGTGCCCACCAATGCTCCCATAAACACATCAGAAGGGTAGTGTTGCCCTAAATAGATTCTTGAATAAGCAACTCCAGTAGCCCAAGCAAATGCCGGAACGGCAACATACCATTTTTTGGAAATTATACTTAATGATGCTGCTGTTGAAAATGCAGTAGTAGTATGGCCAGATGGAAAAGAATATCCATTATCAATTTGATCAGGATAAATATCGGTATAGGTTTGGTAGGGTCTAGGTCTTTGAACAATTCGTTTTAATAACTGGGTAGTTGCCGTTGCAATCACTAAACTTCCTAACACTTCAAAAGATTGTTTTTGTAATTGCTTGTTATGATTGATTAATGAACTGGCAAACATTCCTAAAGGAAGTGCCACAGCAATTGGCTCAGCGCTTGCAGATAAGCCTTTCCAAAATGTATTGTCTGGATTAGAGGGGTTGATATTTCTTACAGCATCTACTTCCCATTGCGATTGTGCAGAAACTTTAAAAATGCATGAACTTATTAAAAATATTAGAAAAAGTTTATGCATTTTCAGTTATTGATTTTAAGTTTTGGGTTGTTGGTGCAAATAAGATTAAATTCCTTGTAGGCTTTCTTCAATGGTTTTTATTCTTGCTTCTGCATCGGATTGCTTTTTCCTTTCTAGTACAATTACATCTGGCTTTGCATTTGCTACAAATTTTTCATTATTCAACTTCTTCATTACCGACACTAAAAAATTTTGTTCATAAGCCAAATCTTTCAACAAGCCAGCTTTCATTGCAACAGTATCCAATTGCCTTTCTGCTTCTATATAAAATTTGTCTTTCTCTACGTTTACTAAAATAGTATTGTTTACAGCGCTATTAGTATAAGAAATGGAATGGGCATTAATTTGTTTTTTTAAAATAGATTCAATTGATTGATACGATGAAGAATTTGGAGTTTGAATATATAATTGAATCAAATCTTTTGGTTTAATTTGATTTTTATTTCTTGCATCTCGTAGAGCTGTAATTACTTGTTTCAGAATTTCACCTGAATGAAGAATTACCTCATTTGGAGTTGAAATTGGTTGAAATTGTTTTACACAAAGATCATCATTTTGATCTTTTAGAAGATGGTAAATTTCTTCTGTTATGAAAGGCATGAAAGGATGGAGTATTTCCATTAATCTTTCAAAATAATTCACCGTCTTATGATATATTGCTGCATCAATTGGTTGTTCAAAACCTGGTTTAACCCATTCTAAATACCAACTACAAAAATCATCCCAAATTAACGAATACACTGTTTTCAATGCTTCATTTAATTTGAATTGACTCAACAAATCATCTACCTCTTTTGCTACTTTATTCAATCTGTTTTCAAACCAATTAATGGCAAATCCCTCCGTTTCATCTGCTATGGTAACAAAATTACTATGAGCTGATTCTTCAGCTGTAGCTATTCTTGCTTCCCACATTTTTACCAACTTCAAAGCATTCCACAATTTATTATTGAAATTTCTTCCTTGTTCTAAAGCTGATTCATCAAATAAAATATCATTTCCTGCTGGTGAAGCAATCATGATGCCAAAACGAACAGCATCTGCACCATAAACATCAATCAATCCGAGTAAGTCAGGGGAATTGCCTAAGCTCTTACTCATTTTTCTTCCTTGTTTATCTCTTACTATGCCTGTGAAATAAACATCCTTGAATGGCTGCTCTTGTTTGAACTCAAAACCTGCCATAATCATTCTTGCCACCCAAAAGAAAATAATTTCAGGAGCGGTCACTAAAGTGTTGGTAGGATAGTAATAATTTACTTCTTTATTTCCTGGATCAGATAAACCTTTAAAAACTTCAAAAGGCCATAACCAACTAGAAAACCAAGTGTCTAAGCAATCATCATCCTGACGAATATCAGTTAATGATAATTCATTATTTTTTGTTGCAATTTTTAATTGTGTCAATGCTTCTTCTGCGTTTGATGCAACTGCAAAAGTTCCATCAAGTGTATACCATGCAGGAATTCTGTGGCCCCACCAAAGTTGACGGCTAATACACCAGTCTTTAATATTCTCCATCCAATGGCGATAGAGGTTTTTAAATTTAGCTGGATGAAAATGTATTTCATCATTCATCACTGCGCTCAATGCAGGTGTAGCAAGATCTTTCATGCTCACCCACCATTGCAAGCTCAGCCTAGGCTCTACAACAACATCTGTTCTTTCGCTGAATCCAACTTGATTGGTGTATTCTTCTATTTTATTTATGTGTCCTGCGCTTGTTAAATCTGCAACTATTTTTTTTCTTACTTCAAATCGTTCTTCACCAATATATAATTGAGCTGCTTGACTCATTGTACCATCGTCGTTCATCGTATCAATGATTTCGAGTTGGTATTTCTGCCCCAACTGATAATCATTCATATCATGCGCAGGAGTAACTTTCAATGCGCCTGTTCCAAAATCGAGTGTTACATATTCGTCTGGAATAATTTTTACTTTCCTTTTGATTAATGGAACAAATGCAAACTTGCCATGAAGGTGTTTGTATCTTTCATCATTTGGATTTACACAAATGGCTGCATCACCTAAAATTGTTTCTGGCCTAACAGTAGCAATGGTAATGCTTCCGCCTTCTTCTAAATCATAGTTTATGAAGTATAATTTACTTTGTACTTCTTTAAAAATTACTTCCTCATCACTCAAAGCCGTTTTGGCTCGAACATCCCAATTGATCATTCGCTTGCCCCTGTAAATATGCCCTTTCTTATATAAATCATTAAACACCTGAATTACCGATTGATAATAATCAGGATCCATTGTAAATGAAGTTCTATCCCAATCTAAACTGCAACCTATTTTACGCAATTGTTGTAAAATAATTCCACCATACTTTTCTTTCCATTCCCAAGCATATGCTAAAAATTCTTCTCTGCTTAATGAAGATTTTGTAATGCCTCTTTCTCTAAGCATGGCAACTACCTTAGCTTCTGTTGCAATGGAAGCATGATCAGTACCTGGCACCCAACATGCATTTTTACCCCGCATACGGGCACGACGAATCAGTATATCTTGAATGGTATTGTTTAAACAATGACCCATATGCAATACACCTGTTACATTGGGTGGAGGAATAACTACTGTATATGGTTCACGATTGTCTGGAGTACTAGCAAAATAGTTGTTTGAAAGCCAATGCTCATACCATTTTGATTCAATTGGGGTAGGTAAGTAGTTTTTGCTCAGTTCCATAATTTGTCTGATAAGCCCTATTAGTAGCTTTTAGTTGATTAAGGTGCAAATTTAAGGAATCGGTGTCGATTACTGAGTAGCAATCAATTCTGTCTTTTCGGAAATAATGTCAGAAACGGAGGGGGAAGGAAGCAGTTTTTCTAATTGATTGATTTTATTTTCTATAGTAACTTCTTCGTTTTGAACAAATTTACCCATTTGTTCTCTGACTGAATTACCGATGAGTTTAGCAGCTTTTTGATGGGCATTACAAGATACCAAACTGCCAGAAAGCAACAATATTGCAGCCATTAATACTGGGAAATTGTGTTTTTTATTTTGGTAATTGAATATCATCGGTATAAAAACGCTTGTTTCAAAAAATTGTTACAAGAATAGATACTTATTTGTAAAGATTTTTTTAAAATATTACAAACTGGACATAATTATTTTCTGCCCAGCCATTCTAAATAAGAAATCAATGCCACTAATGAAAATAGTAGGGCAACAATGGAAGCATTTCTTGCGTTTTCACTAAAGTGAAAACCTGTTTTAGTTTTTTCCATGCCATGGGGGGTTGGCGTAAAAAAATAGTTTGTAAGGCCAAATCGTTATTTTCGACCTTTGTAGAAACAAGATAAGCCAAATAATCTGTTTTTGCAATAACAAAATAAATTATACATGCAATTTGCCGTTGTTGACATTGAAACTACCGGAGGATTTCCTCAACAACATGGCATTACGGAAATTGCAATAGTGTTGCATAATGGCAAGGAAATAGAAGGAAAATTTGAGTCTCTTGTTAATCCTCATCAGCCCATTCCTCCTTTTATAGTCGGTATGACTGGCATTACCAATGCAATGGTAGCAGTTGCGCCCTCTTTTAGCGAAGTGGCTGAACAAGTGCATAATTTGTTAAAAAACAGGGTTTTTGTAGCACATAATGTGAATTTTGATTTTTCCTTTGTAAAATACCATTTGCAGCAAGCTGGATATGTATTAAATGTTCCAAAACTGTGCACTATACGATTGAGTAGAAAAGTTTTCCCTGGGTTTAAAAAATATGGACTTGGGCATTTAACCAGAGAACTCGGTATCCAGATTGAAAATAGGCATAGGGCTGGGGGAGACGCATTAGCTACAGCAAAAGTATTGGATCTTGTATTACAAAATAATGGGCAAAGAGTAATTAAAGAAATGTTGGCTAAAGAGAATAAAGATTATTTACTTCCACCTAATTTGCCAAAATATATTGTGAGTGGATTGCCCAATACACCAGGTGTATATTTTTTCCTTAATAAAGCAGGTAAAGTAATTTATGTAGGCAAAGCAAAGAATATAAAAAAAAGAGTAGTAAGCCATTTTACCGGACTTGATATTAGTAAAAAACGCCAAGATTTTTTGCGGGAAATTTATGAAGTTACTCATGTTGATTGTCCTACAGAATTTATAGCATCCCTTTTAGAAAGCATAGAAATTAAGCGTTTATGGCCTATTTATAATAAAAGCCAAAAAAGGTATGAGCAACTTTGGGGAATTTATGTATTCGAAGACAATCGGGGGTATTTTCGGTTAGCTATCGACAAAAAGCACAAACATGCACAGCCAATAATTTGCTTTCCTTTATTAGTTGATGCCCATCGTTCTCTTTGGAAAATAGTGAAAGAATACGAATTGCATCCCGCGCTTTGTTTCTTAGATAAAAATCAGCCAGAAGAATTCCCTCCAATGGATATATATAATAATGCTGTTAAGCAAGCATTAGCAGCATTAACAGTTCAAAAGGAAACTTTTATCATTCAGGAAAAAGAACATACCGTTTTGGTTGAAAACGGACAATTTATTGGCATGGGTACATATCATGTATCCTCAAAACTGGAAACACTAACGGTTGATGTTGTTGCAAAAATTAAATTGGCTATAACTCCTTACGCAGAAAATGAAGTACTCAAATCAATGATTCGTAAATATGTAGAGCGGTATCCTCATAAAGTATTACCAATTAAGAATTATGAATTATGAATTAAGAGTAAACCAATAACTTAATAATTAATAACTATTATCCTTACTTTCGCTGCCCTAAAAACAAAGAAAGGATATGTCTTTTGCACCATTAATAGCTTCAAAGTTAGGAATTCGATCAGGTCAAGTAGAAACAGTATTGAATTTATTGCAAGAGGGTTCTACTATCCCTTTTATTGCACGTTACAGGAAAGATAGTACTGGGAATTTAGATGAAGTGCAAGTACAACAAATTCAGGATGAACAAAAGCAAATATTGGCATTTACGGAGCGTAAGGTCTTTATTGAAAAAACGATCACAGAGCAGGGTAAAATGACTGAATCAATTCAAGCAAAAATTGATGCTGCTAGTACTATTATAGAATTGGAAGATATTTATCTCCCTTTTAAAGTAAAAAGAAAAACCAAAGCAGTTGTTGCCAGAGAAAATGGATTAGAACCCCTTTCATTTTTTTTAATGGAACAAGGATTGTTTTCACCTGAAAAGGAGGCTACCAAATATTTTAATGAAAAAATTACAACAGTAGAAGAAGCGTTGCAAGGGGCTAGAGATATTATTGCAGAAAATGTAAATGAAAATGCAATAATAAGAGCAAAACTCAGAAAGTTGTTTGAAGATACTGCTTTGCTTCAGAGTAAGGTGCTCAGCGATAAAGAATCAGAAGCTATTAAATACAAAGACTACTTTGATTTTTCTGAACCAATACATAGAGTTCCGTCACATCGGATTTTGGCAATACTGAGGGGTTTCTTAGAAGGCTTTTTGAGAATGAATATTGCTCCAGTAGAAGAAGATGCGTTATATGCAATTGAACAACAATATTTAAAAGGAATGAGTGCTTGCAATGAGCATATCAAAAAAGCAATCAAAGATGCTTACAGAAGATTGTTGCAACCCAGTTTAGAAACAGAATGTAGAACTGCATTAAAAATTATCAGAAAAAAAGAGCTTATCAAACCAGTAAATAAACTGGCAGCTGTTTTTAAAGAAACTGAAGAATTAATTGCCATAAATGGTAAAAGCATATCAACAGCCAAAAAAAATGTTGGAATAAAATTAAAAAATTCTCAAGTTGAGGGGTCCAAATTTGAATATTGAAATTTGCGTATTGATTTTTATTTTAAGTAACTTTATGCCTCAACACAAGTATCATGAGTGAAACAGTAACCACAGCCCCGCCGCTTACCTCAAAGGATTTTGTAACTGACCAGGAAGTGCGCTGGTGCCCCGGTTGCGGCGATTATTCCATTTTGGCACAGGTGCAGAAGATCATGCCAACAC
>JANOQC010000217.1:0-11037 GCA_031422175.1 Sphingobacteriia bacterium
CTTTATTTTAACTTTTTTAATTAAAATGTTTATATAAAGCCAAAAATATATAAGCTTATGCTAATTAGCTATAATATCGACGGTAAGTCACTTAAGAATTCGTCTGCACAATTAGTGTCAAAAGAAATACTTTTGCGCCCATGTTAGTATTAGATGGAAAAATCGCCGCTGCATCAGTAAAATCAGCATTAAAAGAATTGACTGCTTCAATAGCTGCTTCCGGAAAACCCGCCCCACATTTAGCAGCTATATTAATAGGTAATAATGGGGCCAGTGAAACCTATGTAGCTAGCAAAGTAAAAAGTTGTGAAGAGTGTGGATTTAAATCTACCTTAATACGATTTGAAGAAACAGTAGATGAAGCTGAATTATTGTCTACTATTCAAACCTTGAATAACGATCATGATATTGATGGAATATTGGTTCAACTTCCTTTACCAAAACACATTAGTGAACAGAAAGTAATTGAAGCAATAGACCCCTCCAAAGATGTAGACGGTTTCCATCCTTCTAGCATCGGAAAATTAGTACAGGGTTTGCCCACTTTTATTCCTGCAACTCCTTATGGTATAATTTTAATGCTTGAACATTTTAATATTCAAACCAAGGGAAAACATGCTGTGGTGATTGGCAGAAGTAATATTGTTGGCAGGCCAATGAGTATTTTATTAAGTAGTAATATCCCACAAGGAAATTGTACGGTTACAATTTGTCATTCGCATACATATAATCTAAAAGAAATTTGTTTACAAGCAGATATTATTGTAGCAGCATTAGGTAAACCCGAATTTGTTTTACCAGAAATGGTTAAAGAAGGTGCTGTGGTAATTGATGTTGGTATCACAAGGGTTACTGATGCAACTGCTGCAAAAGGTTTTAGAATAAAAGGTGATGTACATTTTAGTTCTGTTGCACCAAAATGCAGTGCTATCACCCCTGTACCTGGTGGTGTAGGATTAATGACCATTGCAGGATTATTAAAAAATACGATGCAAGCATACCAAAACAATAGAGGTTAATTTATAAAGTAGTTATACTAATATGACAACTAATTCAGCAGCAAGCTTACCCGTAATGGAGGCATTTTATACTTTACAAGGTGAAGGGTTTCATCAAGGAAGGGCTGCCTATTTTATTAGATTAGGCGGTTGCGATGTGGGTTGTTTTTGGTGTGATGTAAAAGACAGTTGGGATGCTAGTAAACATCCACAATTATCTATTGATGAAATTGTAAATGCTGCTGTAGTTCATCCTTCAAGACTAGCCGTAATTACAGGAGGAGAACCTTTGTTATATGATTTAAATGAACTAACAGCACAATTAAAACAGAAAGGCTTTGAAACAAATATTGAAACATCAGGGTCTTCCCCATTATCGGGCAATTGGGATTGGATATGTTTATCACCTAAAAAATTCAAAGCACCTTTACCTACAATTATTTCAAAAGCCCACGAATTAAAAGTGGTGATTTACAATAAACACGATTTCGAATGGGCCGAAACTTATGCAGCTCAGGTAAATCAAAATTGTATGCTTTACCTACAACCAGAATGGGATAAAGCCGCAGAAATATCCCCTTCTATTATTGAATATATTCAATTGTATCCAAAATGGAGAATGAGCACTCAAGTGCACAAATACCTGAACATTGCTTGAGCATTTTCAAAGTGTCACAATAAAGTCAATTCTCGTATAATTTTTCTCGTTCTACATTTTCATGACAATTGCTTTTTTTAGTGGTTGCACCTTTGCACAAGAAATAGGAAATATGTTGTTGAGGTGTTTTTTTAGTGTGGTTTTATTTTATTTATTTTCAAATTTACATGCCCAAAAATTAGATACTTTATCTGGTTTCGGAAACGAAGTAATTGTTACTGCAACTAAAACAGAACGGAAATTAAGTAATGTTGCAGTGCCCGTTAGCATCATCAATCAAAAAAAAATTCAGCAAGCTGGATCGCTTCGATTAAACGATATACTTCAAGAGCAAACCGGCATTTATCTTACCAATGGTTTTGGAACTGGTGTACAGATGCAAGGGCTGAACCCAGATTATACGTTGATTTTAATTGACGGAGAACCAATGATTGGCAGAACAGCTGGTGTGCTTGATTTAAACAGAATCACCGTAGGCAATATCAAACAAATAGAAATTGTAAAAGGGTCATCTTCTAGCCTTTATGGTAGTGAAGCAATGGCAGGAGTAATTAATATTATTACCGATAAACCCAATAAAAATACATTGAAAGTTTCTGCTCGGTATGGCAGTTACAATACTTCAGATATTAATTTAAGTGGGAGTCTGAGAAAAAATAAAATATCCTACCAAGGCTTTATTAATAATTATGCTACAGATGGTTTTAGTATTCGGCCCAATAGTGTTGAAAGATCAATAGCGCCTATCAAGCGATTTACCATGCAACACAATTTCAGTTATTATTTTTCTGCCAAAACAAATGCATCATTCAACTTTAGAATGAATGAAGAAAAAATCATCAATATCATTGCTGTAACAAATAATGGATTAGTTACTACTTCAAAAGGAACAGAAAGAAATAAAGACTACAATGCTACTTTTCAATTGGCGCATCGATTCAATAGTCACTTAAAAAATACTACCCGTATTTATGGAACCAAGTATGAATCTTTACAAGAATTGGTTACTACCAACGGTGCACCATACACCGACTATTTTAAACAACAATTTGGAAGAGTAGAAAATCAAACGGACTATGTAATAAATGATATTTTAGAATTGAATGCAGGTTTTGGGTATACCATTGAAACCGCTAATAGTACTCGATACGATAAAACTGATAACACTAAAAGAAATCAAATAGGATATGCTTTTTTACAAAGTGAATGGAAACCCTTACCGCATATAACTTTCATAGCTGGAGCAAGATTTGATAATAATGAATTATATGCAGCTGCATTCAGTCCTAAGTTGGCAATTCAATACAAACCAACCGATCAATTTAATCTAAAAGCGAGTATTGGGAGGGGCTTTAAAGCACCAGATTTTAGGCAACTCTATCTAAATTTTACCAACGCTGCAGCAGGTGGTTACTCTGTATTAGGAACTGTAGAAGCACAAAAAATTATTGCTCAATTAAATAGTATAGGTCAAATTGCAAGTCTAGAAAATGATTTTTACAGATTAGGTGAATTAAAACCTGAATATTCTACCGGTATGAATATAGGTGGAAGTTTTACTCCGAGTAATAAAATACAATTAACATTTAATTTTTTCAGAAATAATATCGAAAACCTGATAGATAATAGGCTCGTTGCATATAGAACTGGCGGGTCGCAAATTTTTAGTTACCTCAATTTAAAAAATGCATACACTGAAGGTATAGAATCAGATATTCTATTAAAATTATCGAGTTCATTTAATATAAATGCAGGCTATCAATTATTACTATCTGGTGATAAAGATGAAATTAAAAAAATTGAAGAAAGAAAAGTATTTACCAGAGACCCAACTGGATTCAGCAGATTGATGCAAAAAAGCGAATACGTTGGCTTACCCAATAGGAGTAAACATATGGCCAATTTAAAATTGCAATACGAGAAGAACAACGCTTTTGCCAATATTCGATTGATTTATAGAAGCAAGTGGGTAGTTACAGACACAGACGGTAACGGGTTATTTAATACCAACGACGAATTTGCAAAGGGATTTGTTCAACTAAATGCTGCAATTGGAAAAACAATAGCAAAAAAACTAAATCTTCAAATCGGTGTTAATAATCTTTTAGATTATGCCGATATCAGCAATTTACCCAATATGCCTGGCAGAAATTTCTACAGTACAGTGGCTTATCAATTTATTCAAAAAAACAAAAAATAGAAATATGAAAAAAGGAATCTTTTTAATTGGTTTAGTTATTACCATGGCCTCTTGCAGTAAAGAAACAGATACTGCTATTTCAAATAATACACCAGTTAGTTCGGTGACAGTGAATAATTTTGCCGCTGATACCATTATCGGATTAACGGCACAGGGCATCCCTTTCGGAGCAGGTAAATACACTTTTTTTAGCCTAGAAAACAATAAAGTAATCGCCACAGTAGATAGTGCAACTTCAAAATGGGATTTGGGATTCAGAGGAACTTCCATTATTGTTAATGGCGGAAATAGTGGGCCAGCATTGGGCGGAGGATTTGTATTTGTAGGATTATATAATAACCTTACTGCATTACCTATTGATTCTACTTTTAAAGTAGATAATGCTCCTTCATCGTATGCGATTACAGCTGGAAGCAATAGAGGTTGGTTTGTTTATGATGCCATCAATAATTTAGTAAGCCCAATTCCAGGTAGGGTTTTAGTAATAAGAACTGCATCTGGAAAATATGCTAAAGTAGAAATTTTGAATTATTACAAAGGTGGTATAACACCAGCTGCTTCTGCTTCTGATGCGATTAAACTAAAGGAACAACGTTATTATACTTTCCGATTTACCATTCAACCAAATGGTACCAAAAACTTTTAGAATGGATGGTTTGAATGATGCCCTGCAACCAAAAATTGCAGGGTTTTTTATTTTAACAAAATAGTGCCCGTTTTTTTCCGATATTGTTTATTGAAACTATATGAAAGCATTTCTTACTATACTGATTTTTGTAACAGCATTATCAACACAGGCGCAATTGAATTACAATGCTGATAAAGTGAACCCCAAAGTATTGGCGATATACGAAAAAGCTATAACGCTTTTAAGGGATGAATCTTTTAATGAAGCAGTTCCATTATTATTGACTACAGTAAAAGAAGACAGTAATTTTATAGATGGTTATTTATCGCTTGCAGGAACTTTTGGCGAACTAAAACAATACCAGCGATCTATTCAATTTTATGAAATAGCCAAACAAAAAGATTCTATTTATTTTTTAGTTTACCAACTTCCTTATGCCATTAATCTTGCAGGCAATGGCCGTTTTAACGATGCACTAAAAGCGGTCAATAAATTTCTTCAAATTCCGAAATTGAATGATAGAAGCATCAAGAGCGCAACTTTTCGAAAAAAATGTTTTGAATTTGCCCTTGATTACAATGCCAATCATCCTATAAGCAACTATCAATTTAATCCGTTAAATTTAGGAGATAGCGTAAACTCTACTGCTGCAGAATATTATCCGTCAGTAACTGTAACAGATAGTTTATTGGTTTTTACTAGAAGGGGCAATCAAATACGAGAGGATTTTTATCAAAGTACTATCAATGGAAAACGATTGGGCAAAGCTGCTTTGATTAAAGGTGATATTAATTTCGAGTCGCAAAAAGGAGCAATCACTGTTACTCAAGATGGAGAATGGATGTTATTCACAGCCAGATTTTCAGAAGGGGGTTATGGAAATTTTGATTTGTATATTTCATATTATACGCCTGAAGGTTGGAGTGAACCACAAAATTTAGGTGATGCCATTAATACAGAATTCTGGGAAAGCTCACCTAGCATTAGTCCAGACAAACAAGTACTTTATTTTAGTAGTAACCGACCTGGTGGTTTGGGTGGTTCAGATATTTATAGGAGTAATTTGCAACCCAATGGAAAATGGGGGCCAGCTGTAAATATGGGGCCTACCATCAACACCGTAGGAGACGATCAGGCACCTTTTATACATGCAGATAACCAGACGATGTATTTTACTTCAGATGGTTTACTTGGATATGGAGGCTCTGATCTATACATCGTTAGGAAAAATAATAAAGGCGAATGGGGTGTTCCAGAAAATTTAGGATACCCTATTAACACCATCGAAAATGAAGGCAGTTTAGCAGTGTCTGCAGATGGCTTAACGGCATATTATGCAAGTGACAGAAGCGATAGCAGAGGGCAACTTGATTTATATAAATTTGATATGAGACCCGACATAAGGCCAAACAGAACATTGTATGTAAAAGGAAAAATCATAGACAAAAAAACAGGAAAGAAATTACCATCGTCTGTAGAACTTATTAATAATGCAACAGGAACCGTGTTGATGAAAGTTCAATCAGATGAAAAAGGTGATTATTTTATTACACTACCAATTGGAAAAGACTATACCTTTTCTGTAAATAGAAAAGGTTATTTATATTTTAATGAAATATATGAACTAAGCAATAAAGAAGCAGATAGTGTTTATCAAAAAGATATTGCACTTCAACCTATTGAACTCAATGCTACTTTAACTTTTAGAAATATTCAATTTACAAGCAATTCTTTTCAATTACCCATAGATGCTACAATTGAGCTGAATAAATTATTACAAGTGATTGTTGAAAACCCTTCAATTCAAATAACAATAAGCGGTCATACTGATAATATTGGCAAACAATCAGACAATCAATTGCTTTCCGAAAATAGAGCTAAAGCTATTGTAGATTGGCTGAGTAATAAAGGTATTAATTCCAATCAGCTTCGCTTTAAAGGCTATGGAGATTCGCAATCCATTGGAGACAATAAAACAGAAATAGGCAGATCAAAAAATAGAAGAACTACCGTTACAATCACCAAGATTTAAGGTATTTATACGTAATACTTTCCCCTCAAATTGATGCATTTTGAAATAAATAATTTCATGCATACAGATTTAAAGCATCAGATTGCCCTAACCATGGTTTCATCTATTGGACCAATTTTGCAAAAAAAACTATTGGATTTTTTTGGTACAGCAGCGGCTATTTTTAAAGCCAATAAAATTGAATTGTGCCAAGTTGAAGGTATTGGAGAATGGAGCGCTAATAAAATTATTAGTTGGAATGATTGTACAAGAGTAGACCAAGAAATTCATTTCTTAGAAAAGCATGCAATTAAGCCATTATTTATTGGTGATAAATGCTATCCGCAGCGATTAATTAACTGCCCTGATGCGCCAATTTTATTGTACTATAAAGGGAATGCCTCATTAAATGAACAAAAAATAATTAGTATCATTGGAACAAGAACAAATTCCCAATACGGAAAGCAGGTAACTGAAAAATTAATTGAATATTTACCTTCGGATACGCTAGTAATAAGTGGTTTGGCATATGGCATAGACGCAATAGCTCATAGAGCAGCATTAAGAAATAATCGAACAACTATAGGTGTTTTAGCACATGGGTTAGATGCATTATACCCTAGAGCAAATCTTTCACTAGCAAGAGAAATGATTCAAAATGGTGGATTACTTACTGAATTCAATCAAAATACACAACCTGATAAATATAATTTTCCAAGAAGAAACAGAATTGTTGCAGGCATGTCTGATGCAACTGTGGTAATTGAAACTGCTGTAAAAGGAGGGAGTATGATTACCGCAGATTTAGCCTTTCATTATAACAGAGCGTTATTTGCAGTTCCAGGAAAAATCAATGATGCAAAGAGCAATGGTTGTTTAAAATTGATTCAAGAAAACAAAGCTATATTGTATACCTCCCCCGAACATTTACTAGAAACGTTAAATTGGACATCTAAAAAAGACCCAAATAAAAAACAGTTGGAATTATTTGAAACACTTTCCCAAGAAGAGCAAATAATTATTGGTATTTTGCAAAAAGAATCCGCCATTTCTATGGAGGAATTATTTATTAAAACAGGTTTCAATTCTAGCAATATGGCTGGAATAATACTAAATCTAGAATTACAAAATATTATACAAATTATACCTGGGAGAATGATTGCTTTGGCTTAGCCATATTATTCCAACGCATTAATAAGAAAAAAGAAAGCAATGCAAAAAAGCCTGATAATAAAAAAGCATATTTAAAATAATTAGGATTATTATTATAGATCCAAGCAGAAAAAATAGCGCCAGTTCCTATACCAATTTCTAAAGCGATATACATAGATGCAATGGCTTTCCCCCTGTTTTCTGGAGCACACAGATCGACCGTCCAAGCACTTAATGCTGGGCTATTGATTCCCCAACTTAACCCATAAACAACAGAACCAATCATCATTAATGTTACCGAGTTTGAAAAAGCCAATACAATCAATGCAATAACCAAAACAAAAGAAGATACAATTAACACAGGTACCCTTCCAAACCGATCTGATACTTTGGCAGCTACTACCCTAATTAATAAAGAGGCAATTGTAAAAAATGCAAAAAATAAGCCCTTATTGTGTAAACCCAAATGTTCACTCAAATCTGGAGCAACAGTTAAAATGGTTCCAATTGAAAAACACAAGAGTAAAGTTATGATTGCCGGCCTTAATGCAGTTTTTTCAAATATTTCAGTACGATTGATCTTTAATAATTTCAACTTAAAAGGTTGAGGGTCTTTTAATGTTTCTTTTACATTGTATAAAATTCCTACTGAGGCAAGAGCAAAAATTGCAGAAACATAAAACATGGTATTATAACTAAAATAGTCTACCAAATAACTACCCATCATTGGGCCAGCTGAAGAGCCTAAAGTATACCCAATCGACAATGCCCCCAATGCTTCTCCCCTTCTCGATTCATGTACTACATCTGCTCCATAAGCAGAAGTGGCTGTTGGCTTAAACCCAGTTGAAAAACCGTGTAAAAATCGAAGGAATAAAAATCCTACAATACTTGTAAGCAAAGGATATAATAAACTACAAACAACACATACCAATGAACCAAAAATCATTACAGGAACCCTTCCAATAGTATCGGTTAGTTTGCCGCTAAAAGGCCTTGAGATACCTGCCATAAGCGTAAACAATGCAATAATTAATCCCTTGTATTCTGCCCCACCCAATGAAGTAAGATAGCCTGGTAATTCAGGAATCATCATATTAAAACTAGTGGCAAACAAGAAATTGCTTAAGCAAAGAAGCGCAAACTGAAAAGTAAAATAAGGCGTTAATGCTGTAGGCTTTATATCAGACATTGTAAGAAGCAGTCGGTTTTAAGAAAGCAGCAAAGTTACTATAAATATTTTTGGAGGGAATTTGATCACAAGACTATCTTTGCACATGGCAACAAACCTCAACCGCTCCACTAAAAGCAAAACGACTTCCCGATTATTTGGTGAAGGATTAACTTTTGATGATGTTCTGCTAATGCCCGCATTCAGCGAAGTACTCCCTAGAGAAGTAAACATAAGTGCTCATCTAACCAAAGACATTATTCTAAATGTGCCCATTTTATCGGCTGCTATGGATACTGTTACAGAAGCCAATTTAGCCATAGCTCTTGCCAGAGAAGGTGGCTTAGGAATTTTGCACAAAAACATGTCAATTGAAAAACAAGCCGAACAAGTGCGAAAAGTAAAACGCAGCGAAAGTGGTATGATAATAGACCCTATTACTTTATTAGTTGATGCAACCATTGGAGATGCATTAACATTAATGAAAGAAAATAAAATTGGCGGAATTCCTATAGTTGACGGTGGTGGTAAATTAGTTGGCATATTAACCAATAGAGATTTGCGTTTTGAATCGGACAAAAAACGCAAGGTAAAAGAAGTAATGACTAAAGAAAACCTCATTACTGCACCCGAAGGTACCGATCTTAAAAAAGCGGAAAAGATTTTACAAAACTATAAAATTGAAAAATTACCTGTTGTAAACAAACAAGGTAAGTTGATTGGATTAATTACTTATAGAGATATTCTACAGATTCGTAATTTTCCCAATGCAGTAAAAGATAATTTAGGTAGATTACTTACTGGTGCTGCACTTGGCATTACCAATGATTTAATGGATCGGGCATATGCATTGCAACAAGTAGGTGTAGATGTTGTTACTTTAGATAGTGCACATGGTCATAGCAAAGGGGTGATTGAAGCATTGAAAGCTTTAAGAAAAAATTTTAAACAGTTACAAATCATTGCAGGCAATGTAGGAACTGCAGCTGGTGCAAAAGCTTTGGCTGCTGCTGGTGCCAATTGTGTTAAAGTAGGTATAGGACCTGGCTCTATTTGTACAACAAGAATTGTTGCAGGAGCTGGTGTTCCTCAACTAACGGCGGTAATGGAAGCTGCTTCTGCACTTAAATCAATGGGTATTCCTCTGATTGCAGACGGTGGAATAAGGTATACAGGTGATATGGTAAAAGCATTGGCTGCTGGAGCCAATATGGTGATGATGGGAAGTGTTTTTGCTGGCGTAGAAGAAAGCCCTGGTGAAACCATTATTTACGAAGGAAGAAAATTTAAAGAATATAGAGGCATGGGAAGTTTGGGTGCCATGAGCCAAGGAAGTGGTGACAGGTATTTTCAGGATGTAGAAGCTGATATCAAAAAATTTGTTCCAGAAGGAATTGAAGGGAGAGTTGCGTATAAAGGCAGTTTGAATGAAATCATTTACCAATATGTGGGAGGATTAAGATCTGGAATGGGATATTGCGGTGCAAAAAATATTGAGGCATTGCAAAAAGCTACATTCATCAAAATCACCAATGCTGGAATGAAAGAAAGCCATGCACATGATATTGATATTACCAAAGAAGCTCCAAACTACAGCAAGAAATAAAAACTTTCTAAAATAAAATTGATTGAAAAAAATACAAAAGATTGGCCTATCTATACTCTCGGGTTTGCTGCTTTTTGCTGCATGGCCTAATTCGTATTTTACCCTTTTGATTTTTATAGCTTTTGTTCCATTGCTATTTGTTGCTGATCATTCCGATAGTCCAAAAGAATTATTTGGCTATTCATTCATTACCATGTTTATTTGGAATGCTGCAACTACATGGTGGTTATGGAATTCAACTAGTATTGGAGCAATTGCGGCTATTATAGCTAATAGTTTATTGATGTGTTTGCCTTGGTGGGGATATGCCATTTGTAAATCCAAATACAACAAACCATTTTCATTAGTTGCATTAGGTTTATTCTGGTTATGCTTTGAATACATCCATTTGAATTGGGAACTATCCTGGCCCTGGCTCACATTAGGCAATGTTTTTGCAGGTCATCCGTCTTATGTACAATGGTATGAATATACTGGCGTTGGAGGGGGAAGTTTATTGGTTTTGTATTTTAATTTGGTGTCCTTTTACTTGTTTTATAATCCAAATATACAAACAACAAAAAAAAGGGAATTATTAAAGTTGTTGGTTCTAATTTTGCCATTTATTGTTACA
>JANOQC010000218.1:0-1532 GCA_031422175.1 Sphingobacteriia bacterium
TCCCCGCATTCACGACAATCCGCGTATCGCCGCCGCCGCTGCTCAGCGTGAAGTTGCCGCGCAGGATGTTGTTGCCGGCCTCGTTGAAGATGGTGCCGTATGAGTTGCTGGTCGTGAATTTGATCGTGTCTGGCAGATCGATGGCGCCGCCGCTGCCGTCGAGACGAAGCTCGCAAGTCAACGGGGAATTGTAGGTTATCGTGATCGTCTTGGTATTGGTTCCGATGGTGGTGCCGAGCGCGGTGCTATTGGTGATCCGAAGGGCTCCGGAAGTGATCGCGACGTTGCCGGTGAAACTGTTGTTCCCGTTGAGCACCACCGTGTCGGTGCCGCTCGGACAGTTGATGGAAACGCTGCCGGTGCCGCTGATGTCATTCGGCACGAGCAGCGTGCCCGTGCGGTCAAAGCGCAGCGCGGCGTTGTTGACGATGTTGCCCGCGGGCATCACGCCGCTCGGGCCGTCGTTGCCGATTTGCAGCGTGCCGCCGTTGATCGTCGTGGTGCCGAGGTAGGCATTGCTGCCGGTGAGGATGAGGCGGCTGGTGCCGGTCTTCGTGAGACCGCCAGCGCCGCTGATCACTCCACTCATCAAATAGGTCGCGGTCCCATTTCCCTGAAAGGTCGTCGTCGCATCCAGCGTGATCGGCGTGCTGACGTTGTAGGTCAGACCGGTGCCATTCGTGGCGTTCAAATTCACCACGGGCGCGAGCAGAGTTTCCTGACGGAAGATGAGCGGATTGCCGGTGATATTCACCGTGCTTGTGCCGGACGTCGGCCCGGTGCCGCCGAGCGTGAGTATATTCATCGCGTGGCCGAGCGCGGTGTCGTTGCTGGAAGTGATGGTGCCTGCCGTGAAGGTTTGGCCGGTGAAATACTCGACGGTCGAGAAGCGGCTGTTCGGCGGCGGGGTGCCGCCGCTCCAGTTGGTGCCGGTGCTCCACAGCAGGCTGCCGGCGATGGTCGCGTTCCAGATGGAAGTGCTCGGTGGCGCGCCGTCCACGATCACGTTAAAAGTTCGCGCCGTGGTCGTGGTGCCGTCATTCGCCGTGAGCGTGACGACCGCCGAGCCGGATGCACCGACCGTGGGCGTGACGGTGACGGTGCGCTCGCCGCCGAGCTTCACCGTGCCGCCGAGTTGATCGAAGACCGCAGTGCAAACCGTCGCGTCCACCTTGCTCGTGACGGCAAGGCCGATGGAGTTCGTTGTCGTCGACGGGAAGGTGATCGCCTGCGCGGTGCCGATCGGCTGCCACGCGCCCGCCACGCCATCGGTATCGGTCGCGTAGAAAGCGGTGAAGTTACTCCCCGAGCGAACGAGTCGCACCCAGCACGGCGCGGCCACGCCATTGATCGTGGCTTTGACCACCGCCGCCGTGGATTCCGTCGCGCGATATTGAAAAGTCACGCCGCTGCCCGGCGTCACCGCCACCAGCGCATAGGGCGAAGTCGTCGGCGTCGAGTTGCGCATCATCACGCCGGCTTTCCCGTCCGTGCTGATGGCTTTCCCGTCCGTGGTGATGAAATCCATGCTC
>JANOQC010000219.1:0-3403 GCA_031422175.1 Sphingobacteriia bacterium
AAAATTTGATTTAAATAAATATTGTAAAGGTTTAGTAATATATAATAAGTATAGTCGAAAAGATATTTGTAGAATTTTGAATTGGCCAAATGATATAAGTAGTACAGTCTATGGTTATAGAACAAATAATAACATTACTCCACTTTTTGTTACATATCATAAATCAAATGACATTGTTGAAACTATAAATTATAATGACCATTTTATAGATCAAGATACTTTTGCTTGGGTCTCTCGCTCAAACAGAAGGTTAGGTAGTACTGAAATCCAAAGTGTAATCAACTCAAATCGAACTTTACTTTTTATAAAAAAGGAAGATGGAGAAGGTTCTGATTTCTACTACATGGGAGATGTAGATTTAATATCTGGAAGCGTAAAGGAAGGGGTTATTAATAATACTCAAACACCAGTTGTTAATTTTGATTTCAAATTACAACATCCAGTTGAAGATGCTCTATATGAATACTTAACGCATAATTATGATTCGAAAAATGAATCAGCAGCTATCGAAATAAAAAAAGACCATCCATTTAAATTAATCCCCTTTGACCAAGTTGTTCCTTACATTAATGCTATTCCATTTGTAAGAGCGGCTGCAGGTAGTATGATTAATTTCAATTATCAGCATGAACTTGATTGGATTGAGCCACCATTAAATTTAAATAAAGCCAATAAATATTTTATTTGCCAAGTAATAGGAGAGTCTATGAACAGAGTAATTCCAAATGGCTCTTTTTGCTTATTTAAAAATTATGAAGGCGGAAGTAGAGATGGTAAAATTGTATTTGCTCAATCAAGCAATATTCAAGATGGAGAATTCGGTTCGGGTTACACCATTAAAGAATACCACAGCCAAAAAGCAGTAACCCCCGAAGGTTGGAGTCATCAATCAATTTCCTTAATGCCAAAATCCAACAATCCTAGCTTCAACAATATTGAGCTATCCAATGATGACTTAATCGATTTTAAGGTTATCGGTATCTTCGAAAAGCAATTATAAAAATAAGTCAACACCTTATGAATTCATTCACTACCATTGATATTAGTTATATAACTCCATCAAGAACAATAGAAACCATCCTGCTTCAAAATGAAAAAACAAAACGATTAGTTTATGTCTACAATTATGAAGGTATTCACTATCGGGCATTCAACTTGATTACAGATTTAGTTAACTTTTTTAATAATCAGGTCGAGGCTGAAATAGAATTTGAATCAGATGAGGAGCTAGATATTTATTTACTAAACCTTATTATTATTTCCTAACTTCAAACCACTATCAATTCCAAAAAATGCACGAAATCACCCAAGCCCTCCTTGAATTCCGTAATGCCCGCGACTGGGAACAATTCCATAACCCCAAAGATCTTGCATTGGCCATTAATGTAGAGGCAGGAGAGTTGTTGGAATTATTCCTTTGGAAGAATGCGGATGAAGCGAATCTGGAGAAGGTTAAAGAAGAATTAGCAGATATTTTTGCTTTTGCATTTTTACTGGCAGATAAATATAAACTGGATGTAAAAGAGATATTATTGGAGAAGATCAAGAAGAACGGAGAGAAATACCCAGTAGATAAAGCCAAGGGAACTGCGAAAAAATACAATGAGCTTTGATAGTTTATAGTGCCAATAAGACTCAATTCTTAAATGACGTTCTTACCAACGACATAGAAGGGATTGTATTAAAAAATGTCAAGCAAAAATTAAATAGGGGCGTTGGCATAGCTGAGATCAAATCCTGGGCTGCTTCATTGGTTTATATGGATCGAATTATGCAGGACCAGGAAATTCCTGTTGATTGTGGCGTTGCAATTGAATACCAGATTCCTCAAACAGGCAAAAGGATAGATTTTATTATTTCCGGACAAGATAAAAACAATAAGGACAGTGTTTTATTAATTGAACTAAAGCAATGGTCTGAGGCTAAATTGACAAATAAAGATTCGATTGTTGAAACTTTTGTTGGAGGTAGGGTAGGTGAACATACACATCCTTCCTATCAGGCCTGGTCTTATGCAACTTTATTACAAGGTTTTAATGAGGTTGTTTATACAGAAAATATTCAATTACATCCTTGTGCTTACCTGCATAATTACATGGATGACAATGTAATTAAAAACGTTTTTTATTCAGAATATATTCAAAAAGCCCCTGTCTTTTTAAAAACAGATGCGCTTAAACTAAGAGAGTTCATTAAGAGCCATGTTAAGTATGGTGATAGGTCAAATATTTTATACCGTATAGAAAATGGTAAAATAAGACCTTCCAAAATGCTTGCTGATAGTATTGGGAAAATGATAAAGGGTAATCAGGAGTTTGTAATGATTGATGACCAAAAAGTGGTGTATGAAAATGCTTTAGCAATGGCAAAAAAGTCTAGCAAATCAGATAAACAAGTACTAATAGTTCAAGGAGGTCCCGGTACTGGCAAGTCAGTGGTTGCTATCAATTTATTAGTAGAGCTTACTAAAACTGGGTTATTGGCACATTATGTTTCTAAAAACGCAGCTCCCAGAGCAGTGTATGAATCAAGATTAACAGGAAGTATCAGGCCTACTATAATCAGGAATTTATTCAAAGGCTCTGGAGCATTTATTGGAACTCCGGAAAACGAATACGATGCCTTAATTATTGATGAAGCTCATCGCTTAAATAAACATAGTGGACTTTTCGGTAACCTGGGAGAAAATCAAATAAAAGAAATTATATCTGCTTCAAAATTTTGCATCTTTTTTATTGATGAGGACCAGCGTGTAACACTCAAAGACATTGGCAGAAAAAGTGAGATAGAATTATGGGCTCATAAATTAGGGGCCAGTGTAACTGAAATGGAATTAAATTCTCAGTTTAGGTGTAACGGTTCCGATGGTTACTTAGCTTGGCTTGATAATATTTTACAGATAAGAGAAACAGCAAATGAAGACTTAGGTGATATTGAATACGATTTTAAAGTAGTAGATAGTCCATCTGAATTGAGAGACATTATTTTTGAGAAAAATGAAATAAATAATAGGGCAAGATTAGTTGCAGGGTATTGTTGGAAATGGCCAAGCAAAAAAGATGCGACCAAATATGACATTGAGTTCCCGGAATTTGATTTTAAAATGAAATGGAACTTAACAGAAGATGGAAGTACCTGGATTATTAGCCCTAAATCAGTTAATGAAATTGGCTGCATTCATACATGTCAGGGCTTGGAAGTTGATTATATTGGAGTGATTATTGGAGAAGATTTGATTGTAAGAAATGGGCAAGTAATTACAGATGCTTCAAAACGTGCCAGTTCAGACAAATCTGTTCAAGGCTATAAAAAACAATTGCTGGAAAAGCCAGCAGAAACGAAAGCAATGCTTGACTTAGTTATCAAGAACACCTATAGAACCCTAATGACAAGAGGAATGAAA
>JANOQC010000220.1:0-14733 GCA_031422175.1 Sphingobacteriia bacterium
TTTGAAGAAGCAAATAATGAACCATTTAATTGGATTCGTCAACGCTCTCGTTGGATTAAAGGTTATATGCAAACTACATTGGTTCATATGCGCAATCCAGCTAGATTGGTGCAAAAAATTGGGTGGAAAGGTTTTTTTGGATTTAACTTCTTTGTAGGATTAACGCCAATCACATTTTTAATTTATCCAGTTTTACTTGCTTTTTTTATCATTTATTTAATTTTCGATTTAAAAGTAGCTCGAGTACTCTTTCCTGATTGGGTATTATATATTTCCATTTTCAATTTCGTTGCAGGAAATACTTTAATGATTTATGTAAACATGTTGGCAGTATTTAAACGTAGGTATTATGAGTTAATTTTATTTGCATTATTCAATCCTATTTATTGGTTAATGCATTCTATTTCTGCTTATAAAGGACTATGGCAATTGATTTATAATCCTTTTTACTGGGAGAAAACCAATCATGGGTTAACTAAAATGTCTCATTCAGCAGCTGCTGCTACTGCTGTTAACTCAAATGGAGCATAATGATAAAGGAAAGCAATAGAATACAATTATTGACGCTCCTGTTGGTGTTTTATTATGTAATTCTTTCCTGGTTATTACATCGAAATGGATTTGAACATACGGAAAGTCTTTTCTATTCAGAGAAATTAAAAATTTTATTTGAATTTAAAGAAAATACACTTTTAACCATTGGTACTACATTTCCAACTTCTGTTTTTTTAGCCTCTATTATATTATCTCCATTTGGATATGTATTTGCACCAATTGCTTGTTCTATAATTTTTGTAGCCATCCTTTTTTATTTTGTTGTATTTGACATAAGCGAATCAAAATTGACATTCAAACCTGTTTTGATATCCATTATTCTTTTATTTGCTTTACATCCACAGTTTGTATATGCGGCCATTAGCGGAAGAAATATTGCTGCAATCATGTTGTTTTTGTACATGCTTTTCAGAAGTTTATTTCTCTACTATCGAACACAAACAACCTATTATTTATCCCTTGCAAGTATCTTCCTAACTATTTTGGTATTTACAGAGATTAATTTTATTTGGATGATTCTTTCATTCTTTCCTTTTATTGCATTGGTTTCTGTAGATGGAATTAAAGTATCCAAAGACGAGCCTCCCATTTTTCAATATTATCAGGCTTTAAATATTCGTTCCTTAAGAAGAAAGTTGGCCAACAGAACAGTATCATTGTACCTGATCTTATTTTTGTTGCCTTTAGCTGCTTACTATTTGTTCAGGCTATTGAATGAAGCCCATGCTGGAAATGCTACTTATTTTTTATCAAGTCAGTATGCCAACTGGCGTGTTACTGGTACTTCTCCATTGAATACAATTTTAGAATTAACCAAAGGAAAGAATGTTGCCAAACAAACCCAATTGATCTTTCAAGTGTTCACTATTTTTTTAGCGCCTATCTTCATTCTTTCATTGGTTCTTTTTAAAGGCAAACTGTATGAACTTTTTACTTTATTAGTACCTATTTTCTTCTTCTCTATAATCTTAATGGATACTAAAGTTTATTTCACCAGTGAATATTTCTTAGTAATGCAAGTAATTGGTATTGCAGGCTTATTGTTTTATGGGTATAATAAATATGGCCAAAAATTGACTGCTGGCTTAGTAATTACCGCAAGTTGCTTGAGTATTATTGGTGGGTTGTATTATTTTTCTGAAACCAATGATTACGAAGAACATGATCTATATATGATGTTCAATTCCGATAAAAAATGGTTTGGTCCAAAACAACAAACGGAATTACAATTAATGGCGGAGTATGTTTCTTCTGTTGCATCTCCAGAAACTCCTTTATTAATTGATGATGCTGCAGCTTATGGAATTATGGCACATTTGCCATCGCTTAAAGGGTTAATATTGCCGCTTCAAAAAAGCTTTGTAACTGTTATAGAAAATCCTGCATTGGCTGCATCCTATATGTGCATTGCAAAACGAAACAACCGATTGCATAATGTAACTGTGTTAAATGCCTATAACATTATTGCAATGAAGGACAGAATTGGGCTTAAGCCAGTAAGGGTTTATGAAACTGAAAATTGGATTGTTTACAGTATTCGTTAATTTCTGATTGGTCTTCCAGTTTTTAAAACACTTTGTATTCTTTCTAATGTTTTCTTTTCTCCACACAAGCTTAGGAAGGCTTCTCTTTCCAAATCAAGTAAATATTGTTCACTCACTAATGATTGTTCACTTAAGTCTCCACCACATAATACAAATGCCAATTTACGGGCAATTAGCGCATCATGATCAGTAGCATAACCACCACGCCACATTCCATTTATTCCGGCTAGCATTGCGCCTAAACCCGACCTGCCTAATACTTTAATATTTGTTCTTGGAATTGGAGTATTATATCCTTGTTCATACAATTCAATTACCGATTTTTTTGCTTCAGCAATTCTTCTTCCAACATTCATAATAATTTCATCTGTACCTGGTCTGAGAACACCCATTTCAAAAGCTTCTTGAGCAGACGTAGCAACTTTAGCAGTAGCAATTGCAAAAAAGCGTTTCTTTAATGTATTTGTTTCAGGTTCATCTTCATGTAACTCATCCGATGCACGTAAAGCAAATTCTTTTGTTCCACCACCTCCGGGAATTAATCCAACACCTAATTCAACCAAACCAATATAAGTTTCTGCAGCAGCACAAACTTTATCTGCATGCAAATTCATTTCACATCCACCTCCCAACGTTAAGCCATGTGGAGCTGTAACTACTGGGATAGAAGAATACCTCAATCGCATCATGCTATTCTGAAACATTCGGATAGCCATATCCAATTCATCATATTCTTGCTCAATGGCCAACATGAATATCATCCCAACATTTGCACCTGCACTGAAGTTAGCTCCTTCATTGGCAATAACTAAACCTTTATAATCTTTTTCAGCTAGCGTTATTGCTTTGTTTAACCCTTCTAATACTTCACCTCCAATACTATTCATTTTAGTACTCCATTCAAATCCTGCAACACCATCGCCAATATCATACATTTTGCAGGTACTATTTTTCCAGATGATTTTTTCAGAATGATTTTTTAAAACCAAGAATGATTCTCCCCCAGGAATAATTTTATACGATTTTGAAGCAACATCGTAATAAAGTCTTTTTCCATTCTCTACTTTGTAGAAACTGGTAAATCCAGCAGCAACCATTTCATCTATCCATGGCGCAACTGCAACGCCAGCTTTCTTCATAGCCGATACGGTTTTAACCAATCCAACGGTATCCCAACTTTCAAAAGCACCTATTTCCCAACCAAAACCTGCCATCATTGCATCATCTAAACGATATATTTCATCACTAATTTCTGGAACGCGAAAGGAAATATAGGAGAACAATGAATAATGAAATGCTCTATAAAATTCTCCTGCTTTATCTGTTGCAGCACTTAGTAATTTTATTCTTTGATGAAGATCCTCAATAGGTTTGGCTGCTTCTATGCTTGCAAATTTTGGTTTAATTCTTGCACCATATTCCATGGTGCCTAAATTCAACGTAAGAATTTCTTTACCAGTAGCAGATTTTATTTTTTTAAAAAATCCTTGGCCTGTTTTATCGCCCAACCAATTATTGGCAATTAATTTTTCTAGCCAAGCAGGAATTGTAAAAATAGTTTTTGCTTCATCATCCGGACAATTATCTGCAACGCCTTTGGCTACTTTAACCAATGTGTCGATACCTACTACATCTGCCGTTCTAAAAGTAGCAGATTTTGGCCTACCAATGATTGGCCCAGTTAGTGCATCAATTTCATCGATAGATAAATTTTGCTGGTCCATGATATGAAAAATACTCATGATGCTATAAACCCCAATTCTATTAGCGATAAATGCTGGTGTGTCTTTACACAATACAGTTGTTTTTCCTAAATGCAAATCTCCATAGTGCATTAGAAAGTCAACTACTTCTGCTTTTGTATGGGGCGTAGGAATAATTTCTAATAAACGCAAATACCTTGGAGGATTGAAAAAATGAGTTCCACAAAAATGTGCTTTAAAATCATCCGATCTTCCTTCTGCCATTAAATGAATAGGAATACCTGATGTATTTGATGTAATTAATGTACCTGGGGTTCTATACTGTTCTACTTTTTCGTAAATTATTTTTTTGATATCCAGTCTTTCTACAACTACTTCAATGATCCAATCGCAACTAGATATATCCTTCATATTATCGTCGAAGTTTCCAGTTTTAATATGATTGATGGCTGTTTTAGAATAAACAGGTGATGGGTTGCTTTTTATTGCAGCTTGCAAAGCATCATTTACTAACTTATTTCTTTCAGCCGGTTTTTTACTTTCGGTGGCTGCAGCTGGAACCATATCTAATAGCAAAACATGCAACCCAATTCCTGCAAAATGGCATGCAATTCTAGAGCCCATAACACCACTTCCTAATACCGCTATTTTTTTGATTGAACGTTTCATTTTTATCCGTTTATTTATATAAATAGTTAGTTATGCAACTATTTTGTTCGAAGATAGGATAATCGGATAAAAAAATACCAAACTTTTACTTTGAAAAGTTTGGTATTAATAAACATTCGGGGGATATGGCTATTCTTCTGAAACTGCTGCACCTTTATAAGCGAGGTACAAACAGACCAGATAAACAGCCAAAACTGTGTAAACTAACATAATCGGGGGATTTTGCTCTTCTCAAATTATAATTAAAAATGGATTCGATATGTTAAGTAATTTCCACATAGTGTTTATATCTGAATTTGTAACAGTGTTGCTAATTTACCTAATCTGTCTATAATCCATAGCCTGTTTGAATTTTAAGTGTCTAAACATTAATAACTTGAAAAATTAATTAGGTATTTTATGCTGTTTCAATAATTACTTTTTGCAATTTTTTAACAAATAGTTAATCTTGATAACCATTTTTGCTACACAAATGACTAATTAACCGCTGCTTTTAAATAATTACCTTTTAAAATTTATGATCCAAGGTTGACCGGCTTTGGGCTAAATTTGTTGATTATGGAAATTACTCCCAAACTGATTGATCATTTGGCGCATCTTTCGAGGCTAGAATTTGACCTTGATAAAAAAGAAAATATTAGAAATGATGTTGAACGCATGGTGGGTTTTATTGAAAAGCTACAATCGCTCAATACTGATGGAATTGAGCCTTTATTATTCATGAGTGATGCACAAAATGTTTGGAGAGCCGATGAGGTTACCGGATCAGTAAGTAGGGAGGAGGCATTAAGTAATTCACCTATTAGCAACCAAACCTTTTTTAAAGTACCAACTGTTCTAAAAAAATAAATTTAATAATATGGGATTGATCGAGTCTGTTATTCATTTAGAAGGGATTGAAAAAAATTATTATATGGGTTCTCAGGCAATCACTGTACTGAAAGGAATTTCATTGGATATTTTTCGAAACGAATATGTGGCTTTAATGGGACCTTCTGGAAGTGGAAAAAGTACATTGATGAATATCTTAGGATGTTTGGATTCTCCAACTGGCGGCAAGTACATTTTAAATGGTAAAGATGTAAGTAAAATGCCTGATGATGATTTAGCTGAAGTAAGAAATACCGAAATAGGTTTCGTATTTCAACAATTTAATTTATTGCCTAGATTATCTGC
Organism: Sphingobacteriia bacterium; assembly: GCA_031422175.1. Taxonomy (GTDB): domain Bacteria; phylum Bacteroidota; class Bacteroidia; order Chitinophagales; family Chitinophagaceae; genus Sediminibacterium. Next base: position 5,648 of record JANOQC010000220.1, read on the forward strand.
CGCAGAGAATGTAGCCCTTCCTTTAATTTACGCAGGAGTTGCTAAAAAGGAAAGAATTGAACGATCAATGGAAGCATTAAATAAAGTAGGATTAGCAGACAGATCTCACCATAAATCTAATGAGTTGAGTGGAGGACAAATTCAAAGGGTGGCTATTGCTAGAGCATTGGTAAATAATCCTTCAATACTACTTGCAGATGAGCCTACCGGTAACCTCGATTCTAAAACTTCTGTAGAAGTAATGCAAATTTTTGGCAAAATTCAAGAAGCAGGGAATACCGTTATTTTGGTTACACACGAAGAAGATATTGCATCATATGCCCATAGAATTGTTCGTTTAAGAGATGGGGTGATTGAATCTGATAAAACAAAAGAGCAATATATAGTGCATCCTGTTTAGCAGTTATTTGAACAAATCTATCTTAGTTTTGTATATAGAATAAAGGATCAAGATGTCATTAAAAATATATACCAAAACAGGCGATTTAGGCAAAACTTCTTTAATTGGTGGAACAAAAGTACCCAAGAGCCATATACGAATTGATACTTATGGAACCGTAGATGAACTAAATTCATGGATCGGAGTAGTAGGAGACTATGCTACAGAAACGCATTCAAAAACAATTCTAAAAGAAATACAAGATCGATTATTTACAGTGGGTTCATCCTTGGCCTGCGACCCAGATAAAGAGCCATTGATGAAGATTCCCGATTTAAAAGAGGCTGATATCAATTTATTGGAATCAGAAATTGATCTAATGAATGAAGTTTTACCTCCAATGAAATTTTTTGTACTTCCTGGAGGACATTTAGCTGTTTCTCAAACACATATTGCACGCTGTGTATGCAGAAGAGCTGAGAGATCTTGTGTAAATATGCAAGAACAGGAAATCTATGTAGATCCTTTAGTAATAAAATACCTTAACAGATTAAGTGACTATTTATTTGTGTTATCACGCTATTTTAGTTTTCAATTAGCAGTGCCTGAAATACCTTGGAAACCACGCGTATAAAAGCGGAAATTACTGATTTAGCATTAGACCATCTCTCATATGCAATGTTCTGCCGCTAAGTGCTGCCAGTTCTAAATTATGCGTTACAATAAGAAATGATGTGCCAGTTTGTTGATTCAACTCCACAAATACTTGATGAAGTTCATGTGCGTTTTTACTGTCTAAATTACCAGTAGGTTCGTCAGCAAATACAATTTTCGGTTCATTAATCAAAGCCCTTGCAACTGCCACTCGCTGTTGTTCACCACCTGATAATTGTTGCGGTTTATGGTTTATTCTATCTTTTAAGCCAAGACTTGAAAGTAATTCTAAGGCACGAGCTTTCACTAATGATTTATTGTAGCCTGCAATCCAGCCTGGAATGGAAACATTTTCTAATGCATCAAATTCTGGCAATAAATGATGAAATTGAAAAATGAATCCAATATTTTTATTTCGAAAAGCAGCTAATTTTTTTGATGATAGCGCATTAATTGGCTGGTTGTTGAGTAGAATTATTCCAGAATCGGGCTGGTCTAGGCTTCCTAAAATATGCAATAAAGTGCTCTTTCCTGCACCAGAAGATCCTACAATGCTAACCATTTCCCCAGTTTCAATAGTAATATCAACTCCTTTTAATACTTGTAAGTCTCCAAATTTTCGGGTAATTTTTTCTGCTTTGAGCATTTATTTGCTTTAATTATGCCCACAAACCTACAAAACCAAGGTGCTATTTCAACAAATTTTAAACATTTCTTTACAGAAGGTGACAAACTCTCATTTGGTCATATCATTTATACGGTTACTTTTGCAAAAATAATCGGAAACTATGTTTTGGACTTTAGAATTAGCAAGTTATTTAGAAGAAGCTCCTTGGCCTGCTACCAAGGATGAGTTAATCGATTATTCCATTAGAAGTGGAGCTCCTTTGGAAGTAGTAGAAAACTTGCAAGAGTTAGACGACGAAGGAGAAGTGTATGAAAGCATCGAAGATATCTGGCCAGACTATCCTAGTCAGGAAGACTTCATGTTCAATGAAGATGAATATTAGCTAATCCTTTAGCCGATTTTTCGGATACTGTAAATAAAAATGGTTAACAGAAAAAGCAGTTAGCCATTTTTATATTTTGTAATAATCTATTTGCTGGTTTTGAAAGTAAGCTTAAAATAGAATAATAAAATTGCGAGAATTAATACTACCGTATTTGCGGCAATTACTGGCCCAAGTATTGGTTTAGTACTCACAGCGTAAACTAACCATACAACACAACTAGTAATAACAATTAGTATCATCCAAATACTCAAATCTCCAACACTCTTGGTTTTCCATGCTTGCCATACTTGAGGTATAAAAGTAATGGCACTTAAGAAAGCTCCAATATACCCCAACAGTTCTACTAAACTCATATTACAGTTTTAAGAATGAGTGAAATTTTTATTGATTAGCGATACCTAATTTTTCCATTACTTCATTACTTACTCCGGTTGTAGAATAACCGCCGTCATGAAATAAATTCTGCATGGTAACCATTCTAGTTAAATCTGAAAATAAAGTAATACAATAATTAGCGCAGTCTTCAGCTGTTGCATTTCCTAAAGGAGCAACTGCATTGGCGAAATCATAAAAATCACCAAACCCTTTGATACCAGTACCTGCGGTTGTTTTAGTTGGAGATTGAGAAACAGTATTTATTCTTACTTTTTTCTCTAATCCATAATGATAGCCAAAACTTCTTGCAATGGATTCTAGCATTGCTTTTATATCGGCCATATCAGTGTAAAAAGGAAACGTTCTTTGAGCGGCCATATAGGTTAATGCAACAACACTTCCCCATTCATTAATGGCATCTAACTTTTTTGCAACTGCTAACATCTTATGAAATGACATTGCAGAAACATCAATTCCTTTCATGAAATAATCATAGTTGGATTCGGTATAAGGAATTTTTTTGCGAATATTAACACTCATGCCAATTGAGTGTAAAACGAAATCAAGTTTACCCCCTAATATTTCTTGTGATTTAGTAAATAGATTTGTGAGTTCATCCACATTGGTTGCGTCAGCTGGAATAATTTGAGAACCAGTTTTTTCAGCTAATTTATTTATTTCGCCCATTCGCATGGCGATTGGGGCATTGGTTAAAACAAATATCGCACCCTCTTCATGTGCCTTTTCAGCTACTTTCCAAGCGATAGAATTTTCATCTAAAGCACCAGTAATAATACCTCTTTTACCCTTTAATAAATTGTAAGCCATATATTGGTTTTAGGTGAATGTAGAATGATAACAGTAATTGTTGCAATCGAAATTCGAATATACGAATTCGCTATTGATTAAACATTATTCTTGTATCCAAAAATCATTTCTTTGGCATTTTCTAAAGCCGCAGCCGTGGGTTTTTCTCCACTTAGCATTTTAGCAATAGCCACAATACGTTCATCATTCCCGAGCTTTCTAATGGTTGTTTGCATTTGCTCTTTTTGTATTTCTTTATAAACATAAAAATGAGCGTCGGCTTTACCTGCAATTTGCGGTTGATGGGTAATACATATGATTTGGCGTTTACCTGCCATTTTTTGCATGATTAGACCTACTTGCTTAGCAGCTTCGCCTGATATTCCGGTATCAATTTCATCAAAAATTAATGTTGGTAGATTGATGTGTTCGGCAACCAAAGATTTGATGCACAACATTAATCTACTCAGTTCACCTCCACTTGCCACTTTTTTGATTTGTTCAAATTTATTGGCATTATTTGCATCAAATAATATTTCTATATTTTCAAATCCAAATTCATATAAATGCGTGGTTACCAATTTAACTTGAATTTTGGCATTGGGCATACCAACTTGTTTTAATAAATTATTTACTTTTTGCTCAAAATCAGGGATTATTTTATTTCTATTGGAACTTATTTTATTTGCTTGAATTTCAGCAATCGAACGCAATTCAATCATTTCTTTTTCTAAGTTAATAATTGCATCATCTAGATGAATTACTTGAGCAAGTTTATAGGCTAAATCATTTTTGATGGCTAATAAATCGGGAGTTGTTTTTACGCTATGTTTTTTAATTAATTTGAATCCATCGTTTATGCGTTGATTAATCCATTCAATTCTTTTTTCATCGAAATGAATATGGTTATAAATTTGGTCTAATTCATCAGCAATATCGAGTAATTCTACTTGAGTAGATTTTAACCTAGTGCATAATGCTGGAATTGATTTGTTGAATTCCTGAAATGGTAACAGTTGCTGATATAATTGTTTTAATTGAACTACTATTGGCTGTTCTTCATTATTTAATGCAGTATGAATCTTTTCTATGCCGTTTTTAATATATTCAGCATTATTCAACAATTTTAATTCTTCATCCAATTCCTCTAATTCATTTTCTGATAATTTTAATTCGTCTATTTCATCAAATAAAAATTGATGGTAATCGGCTTCTTTTATAAAACTTGTTTTCTGAGCTTTTAAAATAGAGAGTTCCTTATTGATTGCATGCCATTTAAAATAATTGATCCGAAATAATTCAATTGCCTCGTCATTTCCGGCTAATGCATCAATTACTTTTCGTTGAAAGTCGGAATCGCCTAATTCCAAAGTGTCAAACTGCTGGTGTAAATCAACTAACAGGCCCGCTAATTGTTTTAATTGAATTAACGATGCTGGGCTATCATTTATAAATGCCCTTGACTTTCCATTACTTCCAATCTCTCTCCTTAGAATTAATTCTGTGTCTATTTCTATATCATGGGTTTTTAAAAATGAAATAACTTCCTTTTTATCGTCTGTGTTAAAATAGCCTTCAATAAAACATTTTTGTTGCTTATTAACCAATACAGTGCTGTCTGCTCTCTCACCTAGAATCAAACTCAAAGCACCCATTAAAATACTTTTACCTGCTCCTGTTTCCCCAGTTATAATATTTAGTTTCTCCGAAAAATCGATATTGATTTCGTTTATAATTGCGTAGTTCTGGATGATTAATTTACAAAGCACTTTTTAAAACAGTTTTTAGTTTAATACAAGTATAAGTAATTGTTGGGCAAGTTAGCAAAGCTTAATTACATGATTAGCAGACTTTTTTCTAATTTTTTTACTTATTCACCTTTACACCTCAAAATTCCAGCTTTTGCCTTTTGATCTAGTGAATCTTTGTATTCATGGTCTTCCATATCCAAACACTTCTGGAAATATATAATGGCTAATTTTATTTGACCCCTTTGTTCATATATCTGAGCAATTTGTAAAGCGGCACGGGCGGCATAATACTCTTTTCGATTGATGCCAATTTTTATGGCAACCAAATAGTTTTTAATTGCATCATCCCATTTACCTAGATCGTCATAAATTCTTGCAGCTCGATAGGCAAATTCTAATTTATCTTCTATTTTTTCAAAATCATCTTCTGATTTTCCAGCTAATAATTTAAATGCTTCAGCATGGTACCCTCCATCATTCAATAAACGAGATTTCAATAATAATATATTGGGCCAATAATCATTTTTGGCATTTCTTAAAGCTTGTTTATCTGCATCTGATAATGTAGAGCCTTTTTTGAGAATTTGTTTTCTGGCTTCCTCAGCAGCTTTCAAATTTCCTTGGAGATAATTGATCCAACTTATTTTTTGGTATGCATCTTTAATGTAAAATTGCCCCTTGAAATTTTGAGTGTACATTTCAAAATAATTTTTAGCTTCGGGGTATTCTAAGTGATATAATTTTACATATCCCATTTGCATATTCCAAACGCTCATTGAAAGATATTCATCTGATTTATTTCTATTTTGAATGATGGATTTAGAGAGTTCAACTTGTTTGTTATTTAATGTAAGATTGGCTGCCATATAAGCATGTAAATGGTTATTAACTATGTCTAATTTTTTTAGCTGAATAAATTGTAATGCTTCTTCTTTTTTATTCTCTATAAAATATAAGAGGTAGGGGTATATGAATGCAGCTTGGCTAAAAAAAACTTTAGCCCAATGGTCATTACTATTAGTGTATTGATTCACTTTTTTCATACCATCCGAAATCGATCCCTTCATTCCCAAAATATTAGCTACCCATTTGTAACCTTTTGGAACAGTACCAATAACAGTTTCGAGAGCTCCATACAAGAGGTCATTTGGAGAAAAGCCGGGAAACTTTTTCTTATTTTCTTTAAGTAAGAGATAGGCTTTTCTAAAATCCCATGCAGCATCCCAGGTGTTACCAAATTTCACAGATACACATGCTCTGTGAAGTCTTATAGTTGCAAGAGAGAATAAATAGAATGGCGATGATTTCGGGCCTTCTTCTAAGCTATTTATCCTTTCTTGAAAAATAGGGTACATTAAATCATAATCTGAAGAATTTTCGTTGAGGAACAACGTATAAAAATCAGCATAGCTTTCTATTATTAATGGGATTAAATTATTTTGATTTTGCAGTTTTGCTTTTTCCGCAAGAATATAGCCTGGCTTAATTTTTAGTTTTGATACTTCTTGATAAGATTGAATACAGATTGCATTAAAGTCGAAAACCTTTTGAGCTCTTCCACAAAAAGAAAAAAAAATTAAAAATAGTAAGGTATATAATTTCATCAGATACCGAAAATAAGAAAGGGTATCCAATAAGAACACCCTTTCTGTTATGTATATTTTTTTAAAAGCCTATTTTGCTTCAACAGAATCATTCAAGTCTGAGTCTACTAAAATACGACCACAGTTCTCACAAACGATGATTTTTTTATGTAAACGGATTTCGCTTTGACGTTGTGGAGGGATTGAATTAAAACAACCTCCACATGCATCTCGCTCTACTGGAACAACTGCTAATCCGTTTCTATAGCTTTTACGAATACGGTCATAGCTGTAAATTAAACGCTCATCAATGTGATTTCTCGCATCGGTACTTACTTTATTTAAGGCAGTTTCCTCTTTTTCTGTATCAACAATAATTTTTTCTAATTCTCCTTTTTTATGTGTTAAAACACCTTCTTTAACACCAACTTGTTTTTTTGCAATTTCCAAAGCTTTCACTTTTTCAGTTAACTCTTCGTTTGCATCACGGATATGCTTTTCTGCCAATTTTACTTCAAGTTGTTGCATTTCAACTTCTTTATTGATTGCTTCGAACTCTCTATTATTTTTAACGTTATCGCTTTGCTTTTCGTATTTAGCAATAAGGGCTTCGCTGTCTTTGATGATATTTTTCTTGCCTTCAATAAATTCAGAGATTCCATTGATTTCTTCCTCAATTCGAGTTTGGCGATTGGTTAACCCTTGAATTTCATCTTCCAAATCGCTTACTTCCATTGGAAGTTCACCTTTCAGAACCTGAATTTCATCCAACTTGCTATCAATTTTTTGTAAACGCAATAAGTTTACCAACTTTTCTTCAACTGAGAAATCTTTTACAGATGCCATATTAGTGTGTAGTTTGAGATTACCCTAAAAAATAACTTACCGGATTGGTGATAATAGCCGTTTTTAGGACGGCAAAGTTAGGGAATTTGGCCGTTAATTCAGCAAAAACTAGATCAATCGTAAATTGTTCACTCTCCCAGTGACCAATATCCGCAATTACCAGTTTGTTATCCGCCTCAAAAAATTCGTGGTATTTAATGTCGGAACTCACAAAAAAATCAGCATTTGCCGATTTTGCATGTTGTATTAAAAAGCTACCAGATCCCCCACAAAAAGCTATTTTTTTAACTTTTTGATGAATGAAATTGGTGTGCTTCACTACACTCAAACCAAAAGTTAATTTTAACAATTGCAAGAATTCAGTTGGAGTTATGGCTTGAGAAAGTTCTCCAATCATACCACTGCCAACCAATTGATTTTCATTGTTTAACGGATAAAAATCATAGGCTACTTCTTCATATGGATGCGCTTTTTTCAAAGCATTTAATACTACTGATTGCAAAAATGAAGGCAAAATAACTTCTACTCTTTCTTCTTTTACCAATGCTCTTATTCCTTTTTTTCCAATTACGGGGTTAGCTCTTTCTGAACCTTTAAAACTCCCAACTCCATTCATACTAAAGCTGGTTTCGCTGTATTCACCAATATTACCAGCACCAGCAGCAAACAATGCCTCTCTAACATTTTCAGCAAATTCAATGGGCACAAAACTGACCAATTTAACCAATCCATTAGCTTTTGGAGCAAGTATTTTGGTATTAACTAATCCCAATTGTTTTGCAATTGTACTGTTTACTCCATCCGATATATTGTCTAAATTGGTATGTATGGCATATATAGCGATATCATTTTTTATTGCTAGAATAACTATTTGTTCTACATAATTTTTACCATTTATTTTTGTCAAGCCTTTAAAAATAATAGGATGATGGGCAACAATTAAATTACATTTTGTTTGAATTGCTTCTTGTATTAATTCAGCTGTAATATCAAGCGTACAGAGGATTCCAGAACAATCCATAAGTTGATTTCCTATAATTAGTCCTGCATTATCGTAAGATTCCTGATAGGCAAGTGGGGCTTTTTTCTCTAATACCGAAATTATTTCACTGATTTTCATGGATATCTAATTTTTCAAGACAATAAATTACCTGATGCGAATGTAGCTTCATTCTATCTTTGTTAATATGTCAGATAGCTTATTTCTTTTTAACGACGGCAAATTTCTAAGAACAGGAAAACCGCTTATTTCACCCAATAATCGTTCTTTCCGTTACGGCGATGGTTTTTTTGAGACCATTAAGTGGAAATCAGGTGAACTACTTTTAGAGCAACTCCATATGGAGCGATTGTTTAAAACATTAGAAATTTTAAAATTCAAGCCCCCTAATTATTTTACTACATCATATATAACTCAGGCTATTCATACTTTAGTACTTAAAAACCAGCACCACCATTTGGCAAGGGTTAGAGTTACCATTTACAGAGGTGATGGTGGAATTTATGACGATCAGCAACATTTTCCACATTTACTACTGCAAACTTGGGAACTCAATGAAAGCAATAACCGATTGAATGAAAATGGGCTGGAGATTGGCATATTTTCAAAAGCCATAAAATCAGCAGACCACTTTTCCATGATTAAAAGTAATAATTATTTATCCTACGTTATGGCGGC
>JANOQC010000221.1:0-14015 GCA_031422175.1 Sphingobacteriia bacterium
TATCAATCTATTAAAGATCAAGCCTGGTCTGATTAAATAATTCATTATTCAATACACAAACTCTTCAACAATCCTACATTTGCCGTTCTATATTTAAAACCATGAATAAAAATATCATCATCACAGGCGGAGCCGGATTTATAGGCTCTCATGTAGTTCGCCTCTTTGTGAATAAATATCCTGAATATACCATCATTAATTTAGATGCATTAACCTATGCAGGAAATTTAGAAAACCTAAAAGACATCGATGCAAAACCCAATTACAAATTTGTAAAGGCAAATATTCTCGATGTGCCCTCATTAGAAAAAATATTTGATGAATACAATGTTACTGATGTAATTCATTTAGCTGCCGAGTCGCATGTAGATCGTTCCATTGTATCTCCTTTAGATTTTGTATACACTAATGTAATTGGTACTGTTAATTTATTAAATGTTGCCAAAACCAAGTGGGCAGCTAATTTGAGTGCTCATCGTTTTTACCATATCTCAACAGATGAAGTATACGGAAGTTTGGGGGAAACCGGTTTGTTTACCGAAACAACACCTTACGATCCCAACTCTCCATACTCAGCCAGCAAAGCAAGTTCTGACCATTTTATAAGAGCCTACCGCGAAACCTATCACATGCAAACGGTGGTATCCAATTGTTCTAACAATTATGGACCCTTTCATTTTCCAGAAAAATTAATTCCTTTATTCATTCATAATATCATTCAGAAAAAACCATTACCTGTATATGGAGATGGTTTGTACACTCGTGATTGGTTGTATGTAAAAGACCATGCATTGGCCATTGATCTGGTTTTTCATCAAGGAAAAGATGGAGAAACGTATAATATCGGCGGATTCAACGAATGGAAAAATATTGATTTGGTAAAATTGCTTTGCACACAAATGGATGAAAAATTAGGCAATGCAACAGGCACCAGCGAACAATTGATTACCTATATTAAAGATAGACCAGGCCACGATCGCCGCTACGCCATTGATGCGAGTAAAATCAACAAAGAATTGGGTTGGAAGCCATCGGTAACTTTCGAAGAAGGATTGAGCGAAACCATTGATTGGTTTTTGAATAATGCCGATTGGTTGAACAATGTAACATCAGGAAATTACCAGAATTATTATCAATCAATGTATAATAATAGATAATATGCAAATTGAATTTACTCCTTTAGAAGGCTGCTTTATTATTCACGATAGTTTTTTTGGAGATACAAGGGGTTATTTTTTTGAAAGTTTTAATCGAAAAACTTTTTTAGATAAAACGGGTCTTGATGTAAATTTTGTTCAAGACAATCAATCCAATTCACAGCGCGGAGTATTACGGGGATTGCATTTTCAGCAAGGTGATTTTGCACAAGCTAAATTAGTGCGCGTATTAAAAGGAAGCGTGTTGGATATTGCAGTAGATCTGCGCAAAGATTCCAACACATTCGGCCAACATTATGCCATTGAATTATCAGCAACAAGCAGAACACAATTTTTTGTGCCTCGTGGGTTTGCCCACGGATTTGTAGTATTAAGTGAAGAAGCTACTTTTTTTTATAAATGCGATAACTATTATAATAAGGCATCTGAAGGTGGTATCATTTTTAATGATCCGGATATTGGCATCGATTGGAAATTAGATTCCAGCGAATTCATCATGTCTGATAAAGACCTTATTCTACCAAGATTAAAAGACATCATCCCATCACTTACTTTTTAATTCATCGTTCAATACAATAATATGAAAGGAATCATTCTAGCCGGCGGATCAGGTACAAGATTATATCCCATCACTATGGGCATCAGTAAACAATTAATGCCTGTTTACGACAAACCGATGATTTATTATCCCTTATCGGTATTGATGTTAGCAGGCATCAATGAAATTTTATTTATTACCACACCCCAAGATGCGGATCAATTCAAAAAATTATTGGGAGATGGAAAAGACATTGGCTGTTCCTTTTCTTTTGAAGTACAACATGAACCAAATGGACTTGCTCAGGCTTTTGTGATTGGTGAAAAATTTGTTGGCAATGATAAAGTCTGTTTGATATTAGGGGACAATATTTTTTATGGAGCTGGTTTTAGTAAATTGGTTCAATCCTTTAGTGATGTAACTGGTGCTGCAGTATTTGCTTACGAAGTAAACGACCCTGAGCGTTATGGTGTAGTAGAATTTGATGAAAACAGAAAAGCAATATCAATAGAAGAAAAACCCAAAGCTCCAAAATCGAACTACGCGGTACCTGGTTTGTATTTCTATGACAACAGTGTTATTGAAATTGCAAAAAATATTAAACCCTCTCCAAGGGGTGAATATGAAATTACTGATGTTAACAGGGTTTATTTGGAAAGCGGAAAATTACAAGTGGGCATTATGAACAGAGGAACCGCTTGGTTAGATACGGGTACTTTCGATTCTTTTGCCGATGCCTGTGAGTTTGTTAGAGTAATAGAAAAGCGCCAAAGCCAAAAAGTGGGTTGTATAGAAGAAGTGGCTTACAGGATGGGCTTTATTAATCATGATCAACTACTTGTTTTAGCCGATCAATATGCCAAAAGTGGCTATGGCGACTATCTCCGCAGGTTAAAACTGAACTAATTTACGTTTTGTTGAACTTTTAATAACTGAAGTTGTTCCTTTAAAGAACAACTTTTTTTTTATGAATGCATTTACAATCAAAGATTTAGAGAATTTATCAGGGATTAAAGCCCATACCATTCGTATTTGGGAGCAACGTTATTCCTTTTTAAATCCTCAACGTACCGATACCAATATTCGCTATTATTCCAATACCGAATTAAAGACTGTTTTGAACATTGCGTTACTAAATAAATACGGGTTCAAAATTTCTCATATCGATAAATTTTCTGAAGAAGAAGTAAAAGAAAAAATCCTTGCATTGTCTCAAGTACAGGCGCAACATGAGCGTTTGGTGAATGACATGATCAACTGTATGGTTGACATGAACATAGATGCTTTTGAAGCTATGTTAGACAATTATATCATGTCGAAAGGAATTGAAAAAGCAATTATCCAAATCATTTTTCCATTTCTAGAAAGGATTGGTATTCTTTGGACAACCAATCATATCAACCCCGGACAAGAACACTTGGTTACCAATATCATCCGTCAGAAGTTAATTGTAGGTATTGAAACTTGCAATCCACATACGTTGAATAATAAAACGGTTTTATTATTTTTACCTGAAGGAGAGCACCATGAGTTGGGTATTTTATTTACTTATTTTTTATTGAAGAGCAGGGGTACTAAAGTGATTTATGTAGGCGCTAATGTGCCTTTAAAAGACATTGAATTTATTGCCAATTTCAAGAAACCGAGTTTTTTATATTGCCACCTCACTTCGGTAGCACATAATTTCAATTTTGAGAAATTCCTAATCAATGCCCATCACCGTATGCCCGATATGCAAATGGTGGTTTCAGGGGCTATAACCCAATTTTATAAGAAAAGGGTACCCCCAAATGTGGCGTTAAAAACTTCTTTATCCGACGTAATGGACTATATATCAGCATTGTAGTTTTGTTTAACAATAAATATTCAAATATTAAACAAATAATTTGGCTGATTCATTAAATTCTGTTTAGCTTTGTTGTACAAACATTTAAACAAAGCACTATGTCAGCGATCGATTTTAACCAAATGTTGTTAAACAACACAGAATTCTTAAAGCCTTTTGCAGTTACTTTAACCCGTGACAATGAAGCAGCTAAGGACTTGTATCAAGAAACCTTATTTAGGGCGTTGTCTAATAAAGACAAATACAATGCTGGTACCAATATTAAAGCATGGTTGTACACCATCATGCGCAATATTTTCATCAATAATTATAGAAGAAATGCCAAGCAGTCTACTATATTCGATAGCACACCTAATGAATATTTATTAAACCTCAACCAGGGGGCTGTTGCCAACGAAGCAATTGCTGGCATAAACCTTAAAGAAGTTAAACAAGCTATTCATAATCTCCCTGAAATTTTTAAGAATCCTTTTTTACTCTATTTCGACGGGTATAAATACCACGAAATTGCTGAAATGCTTGAAGAGCCTTTAGGTACCATAAAGAGTAGAATTCATTTTGCTAGAAAGCTTTTAAAAACTCATGTACAACGTTTCTAAATTAATTTCCTAACTTTCTAATCTGTGATAGAAAAAAAGAAAGTTATTATTATTGGGAGTGGATTTGCAGGTATGTCTGCTGCTAGTTTCATGGCCAAAGCTGGTTGGGATGTTGCTGTATTAGAAAAACATTCAATACCCGGTGGAAGGGCACGTCAATACTCCGAAAATGGATTCACTTTTGATATGGGCCCGAGCTGGTATTGGATGCCCGATGTTTTTGAAAGATATTTCGCTCAGTTTGGTAAAAAAGTTTCCGATTACTATCATTTAAAAAGACTCGATCCTTCTTACAGGGTTTATTGGTCCGACGGACCAACTGATATACCTGCCGATTACCAATCATTCAAAAAGGTATTCAATAGCATCGAACCTGGTAGTGGCGAATTACTCGATCAGTTTATGAAAGAAGCCGCTTTTAAATATGAAGTGGGTGTAAATAAATTGGTTTTTAAACCTGGGCAGTCTCTCACAGAATTTATTGATTGGGATTTGGTTAAAGGAGTATTTAGGCTCGATGTGTTTAATTCTATCAAAAGCCATGTGGCAAAGCATTTCAAGCATCCTAAGTTAAAAGAATTGATGGAGTTTCCTGTGTTATTTTTAGGTGCATTACCTGAAGACACTCCTGCATTATACAGCCTTATGAATTATGCCGATGTTAAAGGAGGTACATGGTATCCAGAAAAAGGGATGTACCAAATTGTAAATGGTATGTATGAATTGGCAGTTTCATTGGGCGTACAATTTTATTTTAATCAGGATGTTCAACAGATTAATGTGGTGGATGGTTTTGCTCAGTCTGTAACAAGCATTCATTCAGGAGAAAAAGGGACTGAGCAATTAATTTTTGATGCCGATGTTGTTATTGGCGGGGCAGATTACCATCATGTTGAAACTAAATTACTTGCACCCCAATACCAAAGCTATTCCACCGCTTATTGGAACAAAAGGGTAATGGCGCCAAGTTCAATTTTATATTATGTTGGGTTGAATAAAAAATTAGAAGGTATACAACACCACTCACTTTTTTTTGATACCGATTTTGCGCTTCATGGTAAAGAAATATATACTACTAAAGAATGGCCTAGCGATCCCTTGTTTTATGTGAGCGCCACTTCTGTAACAGATGATTCAGTTGCACCTGCAGGATGTGAGAATTTATTTTTACTCATTCCTGTAGCTGCAGGTTTGGAAAATGATACAGAGGAACTCAGAGACAGATATTTTAAACAGATCATTTCCAGAATGGAAAAACAACTTGGTCAGACAATCATGGACGCTGTTATCTATAAAAAATCCTTCGCCCACAGTGATTTTATCAGTCAATACAATGCTTTTAAAGGAAATGCTTATGGTTTAGCGAACACTTTACTACAAACTGCTGTTTTAAAGCCATCCTGTAGGAGTAAAAAAGTTAAAAACCTGTTTTATACCGGTCAATTAACCGTTCCGGGGCCAGGAGTTCCACCAAGTTTAATAAGTGGAGAAGTGGTAGCGGGTGAAGTTTTGAAATCGTTTAAATAGTAATTTGCATTATGTTGAAAATTTTTCATGAAGTAAGTCAGGAATGTAGCAGGATCACAACGGAGAAATACAGCACCAGTTTTTCTTCCTCTATCCGTTTGCTCCATAAAGACCTTCGTGTGCCCATATTCAATATATATGGTTTTGTTCGTTTTGCAGATGAAATAGTAGATACATTTCATGGATTTGATAAAGCTGCATTGTTAAATGAATTTAAAATAGCTACTTATCTGGCAATAGAAAGAAAAATAAGTTTAAATCCCATTCTACATAGTTTTCAGCTGACTGTAAATCAATACAATATCGATTTAAAATTAATCGATTCCTTTTTATACAGCATGGAATTGGATTTAGAAAAAAGACAATACGATCGATCTGGTTACGAAGAATATATTTATGGAAGTGCAGAAGTTGTTGGTTTGATGTGCTTATCTGTTTTTTGTGAAGGCAATAAAGAAGCGTATGAAAAATTAAGACCTTCTGCAAAAAGTTTAGGTTCGGCTTTTCAGAAAGTAAATTTTTTAAGAGACTTAAAAGCCGATTTTGAAGGGCTAGATAGAGTATATTTTCCGGAATGCGATTTCAGTAATTTTACTGAAGAAGATAAGTTAATGATTGAGACAGACATTCAAAAAGATTTTGATGATGCCTATGCAGGAATTATTCAATTGCCGCTTAAGGCAAGATTTGGCGTATATGTAGCTTACAAATATTATTTATCTTTATTCAAGAAAATCAAAAAAATTGCACCCCAGCAAATTTTAGAAGAAAGAATTAGAATACCAGATTATGGCAAAGCCTATATTCTAGCAAAAGCAGGTATTAGAAGTCAGTTGAATCTCTTGTAAGTGAATTCTAAAAATGTATGGAACAAGTTATACTTGTAGATGAACAAGACAATCCAATAGGATTGATGGAAAAAATGGAAGCACACGAAAAAGCCTTGTTACATAGGGCATTCAGTGTATTTATTTTTAATCATCAAGGAGAACTATTGTTGCAGCAAAGGGCTTTAACAAAATACCATAGCGCAGGTTTATGGACAAACACTTGTTGCAGTCATCCCCGGCATAATGAAACCACTGAAGCAGCAGCCAATCGTAGATTATTTGAGGAAATGGGTTTTGTTACTTCGACCGAAAAAATATTTGATTTTATTTATACTGCCAATTTTGATAACGGATTAACCGAACATGAATTTGATCATGTGTTTATTGGTTTTTATGAAGGAGCTATACATCCTAATCCCGATGAAGTACATAGTTTTAAATACAGTTCTTTAGAAGATATTGACGATCAAATGATCAACTCTCCTGAGCTATATACCGAATGGTTTAAAATTGCTTACCCCAAAGTAAAAGCTTGGTGGGAACTACAAAAAACTGCTAGCTAATGCATCAACAATCTAGCCCTCGCAAAGTCTTTGTAGTCGGCGCTGGCATTGCTGGAATAGCTGCGGCTATTAGATTGTGTATGCAGGGTTTTGATGTGGAAGTATTTGAGCAAAACAGTTATCCTGGGGGTAAGTTGTCTGATTTTAAGTTAGGTGAATTTCGCTTTGATGCTGGCCCAAGTTTATTCACTCAACCTCAACTAATTGAATCATTATTTGAATTAGCAGGAGAGAATATTGGCAACCATTTTCAATACCATCGAATGGCTATTTCTTGTAATTATTTTTATGAAGATGGAACGGTTGTAAATGCTTATTCCGATAGAATTTCATTGGCCAATGAGTTGTATGAAAAATTAGGGGAACCCGTAGAAAACACGAATCGATTTTTAGATCAGTCTGCCAATATTTACAATAAAATTGGCATATTTTTCTTGCACAATTCTTTGCATAAAAAAGCTACCTTATTTAAAAAAGGAGTTTGGGCAGCTATTAAACAAACACGGTTTTCCTATTTGTTTAAATCGATGCATCAAATGCATCAGCAACAATTTAAATCACCTAAAACGGTACAATTGTTTAATCGATATGCAACCTACAACGGAAGCAATCCTTATAAGGCGCCTGCTATGTTAACCATGATCCCTCATTTAGAACACAATGAAGGCAGCTTTTATCCGAAAGGAGGTATGATAAGTATTACCAATTCTTTATATCAATTGGCTTTGCGTAAGGGAGTGGTATTTCATTTTAATTCGAAAGTGGAAAGCATTATTGCTCATGAAAATAATGTGAAAGGATTAGTGGTTAAAGGGAAAAATTATTTAGCTAATTGTGTAGTAAGTAATATGGACGTTTATTTTACTTATAAGCATTTATTGAAAAATGAAACCCTTGCGGCCAAAGTTTTGAAACAAGAGCGCAGCAGTAGTGCCTATATATTTTATTGGGGAGTGAATAGTGAATTTAGCCAATTGTCTTTGCATAATATTTTCTTCTCGGCCAATTATCAAGAAGAGTTTGATCATCTATTTAATAAACAAATGGTTTATTCCGATCCTACAGTGTATATCAATATCACTTCTAAATGTGAGCCCGGTTTACAAGCTCCTAAAGGAAAAGAAAATTGGTTTGTGATGGTAAATGCACCAGCAAACCGTGGGCAAAATTGGGAGGAAACAGGTATTCAAATTCGTACTACCGTTTTAGCTAAATTGAATAGATTGTTAGGGGTGAATATTGAACCCCTGATTGAAGTAGAGCAAGTGCTTACCCCTGAAAGTATAGAATCTAAAACGGCATCCTTTATGGGATCTTTGTATGGCACAAGCTCTAATAGTAAAATGGCTGCTTTTATGCGCCATCCAAATTTCAGCAATCAAACAAAAGGGTTGTATTTTGTGGGTGGTTCTGTTCATCCTGGAGGAGGAATTCCACTTTGTTTGAATAGCGCCAAGATAATGGCCGATATTGTGCAACAGGATTTTAAATAACTATGGCATCAATCAATAGAATCAACATTAGTACTTTCTTGGCACTGCTTTTTCATGTAAGTGGTTTAATAGGCATTTTATTTTCTCCTTATAAAGATTGGTTTGTAAATAATACGCCGGTTAATTTATTGGTAATGACTGGCCTTTTAGTTTGGAATCAAGAAAAAATTAATCGAAATCTATTGCTGTTTTTTGTGCTCACCTGCTCAGTAGGAATGATTACTGAAATCATTGGGGTGAATACCGGCTTATTATTTGGTAATTATTCTTATGGATCGGTGATGGGTATTAAAATTGGAGGCGTTCCTTTATTAATTGGCTTAAACTGGTTTGTAGTTGTTTTTTGTTGCATAGTAATTATGGAGCAAATGCATCAATGGGTAAAAGCTAAATATGAAACATTGGGTCAACCTACAATGTCTGCTAAACTCGAAAATATTTCCATTATTGTTGATGGAGCAATGATGGCTGCCTTTTTTGATTGGATTATGGAGCCTGTTGCAGTAAAATTGGGGTTTTGGCAATGGCATTCGGTATCAATTCCATTGTATAATTATTTATGTTGGTTTGCAATTGCAGCATTGCTAATTGGTATATCAAGAAAGTTACCCATTCCTAAACGCAACGATTTCGCAGTTCATTTGTTAATTATTCAAGCATTATTTTTTTTAACACTCCGCATATTTTTATAACATGATTTACGTATTGGTAACATTTTTTGTTTTTTGTTTGATGGAAGGCATTACTTGGTTAACGCATCGCTATGTAATGCATGGATTTTTATGGTACTTACACAAAGACCATCATCAGAAAGGGACAGGATTTTTTGAAAAAAACGATGCATTCTTTGTAATATTTGCAGTGCCTAGTTGGCTTTGCATAATGCTGGGTAGTATGAACCAAAACTATTGGGTAGTAAGTATTGGAGCGGGTATTGCTATGTATGGTTTTGCTTATTTTGTAGTGCATGAAATAATTATTCATCAACGATTTAAATTATTCAGTCGTTCTAATAATCGTTATGTAAGAGCCATTCGATGGGCACATAAAATGCACCATAAACATTTTGATAAAGAAGAAGGGGAGAGTTTTGGGATGCTGATTGTTGCTAAACAATACTGGGACAAAATCAGGCGAGACGAAAAGCTAAAAGCCGTTTAATTACTTGAAAAAAAATTACGATTATATCATTGCAGGAGCAGGTTGTGCCGGACTAAGCTTACTCATGCGAATGTTGAATGATCCATCTTTTGCTACAAAGAAAATTTTGGTAATTGAATCGACCACCAAAAATACCAATGATCGTACTTGGTGTTTTTGGGAAAAAGAGCCAGATATATTCGAACAGATTGTACACCATCAATGGACATCACTTGATTTTTTTTCTTCTGAATTTTCGGGTTCGCTATCAATTGATCCATATACTTATAAAATGATACAGGGAATTGATTTTTATCAATTCGTAATCAATGCTGCTGCTCAACATACTAATGTAGAGTGGTTGAATGCAACAGTGCTTTCTATTAACAATCGATCAGATATACATGTGGCAGAAGTGTTGTTGGAAGACGGAACTATTTTATCTGCTTCGAAACTATTTAATAGCATTCTTTTTGCGCCTATTAAAGTAGCCCCCCATCAATTTTATTTTCAACAACATTTTAAGGGCTGGTTAATTAAAACGAATGAAGCCTGCTTTGATCCAGGGAAAGCTACTTTCATGGACTTTAGGGTTAGTCAACAACATGGCACTACTTTTATGTATGTACTTCCAATTTCGGTAGATAAGGCCTTAGTTGAGTATACTTTGTTTACCGAAGCTCTTTTGGAAAAATCAGCATATGATAGTGCCTTAAAAAAATATATTAAGGAAGATCTAAAAATTGATCAATACACTATAGTGCACGAGGAATTTGGAATTATTCCCATGACGAATGTTCGCTTTCCGCAAGAAGATGGGAATATTATTTATATAGGAATTGCAGGTGGTCAGGCCAAAGCTAGCAGTGGCTATGCGTTTAAATATATTCAAAAAAGAACTCGATCTATTATTGATGCGTTAAAAAATGGGTCTTCCTTGTCTTCTTCATCCTTCAAAAATGCGAAGGGTCACTTATATGATAGTACGCTATTACGTGTGTTGCATGAAGGAACGCTGCACGGAGATGAAATTTTTGCAAGCATCTTTAAAAAGAATAAAGCTGCTGATGTATTGGCTTTTTTGGATAATGATAGTTCATTACTCATAGATTTAAAAATCATGAATAGTGTACCAACTGGCATATTCTTACCTGCTGCTTTAAAAGAATTGATATAATGGCTACCATAATTACTATTACCCTGAACCCAGCATTAGACAAAAGTATTTCGGTACCTGAATTGGTTCCAGAGAAAAAATTAAGGGCTTTGTCGGCAAAAGTTGAGCCAGGTGGTGGAGGTATTAATGTTTCGAGGGCATTAAAAAAATTAGGAGTTGATGCTGAAGCTATTTTTTTGTCAGGAGGTTATACAGGCAAGACTTTAGAAGCATTATTAAAAAAAGAACAAGTTGCATTTATGGCAATATCAATTCTTGCAGATACAAGAGAAAATTTTGTTGTATTTGATGAAGCTAAACAATTACAGTATCGATTTGGTATGCCTGGTGAAGCAGTATCTGATAAAGAAATTGGTGTGTTATTGCAAGTGTTGAGTAATTATATAGATGTTGAATATGTAGTAGTAAGCGGAAGCTTGCCTCCTGGAACTTCTACAACTGTATTCCATCAAATTGCAGTTGTTGCCAAACAAATCAATGCAAAGCTTATAATAGATAGTTCTGGTGATGGATTAAAAGCTGCAGTAAAAGAAGGATTGTTTTTAATAAAACCCAATCTAGGAGAATTGGCTGCGCTTGTTGGAAAAGATTGGATCGATAATTCCGAAATAGTTAATACAGCCCGTCAAGTAATTGTAAGTGGTGCTTGCGAAGCAATGGCTGTTTCGATGGGAGCAGATGGAGCAATGCTGGTCACTGCAACCGAACAATACCATGCTGTGGCACCTAAAGCTCCATTGTTAAGTACTGTAGGTGCTGGAGATAGTATGGTAGCTGGAATATTGGCATCACTTACAAAGGGATGGGGTTGGGAAAAAGTGCTACAATATGGTGTGGCTGCGGGTTCTGCCGCTACGCTACATAAAGGAACTGAATTATGTAAAATTGAAGACACCGAGCGTATTTTTGCGCAGATGAACAAGATTTAGTTTGCTTCATATACATTTGCTTCAATTACTGGTCTCGTTGTACAATGGATAGTATAAGAGTTTCCGAAGCTCCAGATCCAAGTTCGATTCTTGGCGAGACCACAAAGACCTAACACGTAGTGTTTGGTTTATTTTTGCGAAGCCGCGAAACAAGCTTGCTTGATTGAGCGGATGAGTGAAAATAAACCCTGCAACAACCGAAGGTTGGTGTAGGGGCTTTGAGTAAGTTCAATACGGTAGAAGACAAACCGAGTGCAACGAGGTTTGGCAGTCTTGGCGATAGTTAAGAAGACAGCCGAGCGAAGCGAAGGATGGCAATCTTGGCGTGAAAAGATTGGGGCTTTGAGTAAGTTCAATACGGTAGAAGACAAACCGAGTGCAACGAGGTTTGGCAGTCTTATTTACCAAATTAGTAACATTTTTATGCACACTAACATTTATTTTGTTAGTGTGCCTTTATTATGTTAGTATTGTATTTGAATGGAAGCAACAAGTAAATATCTTAAAGAGCTTTTTGGTGTAATGCCACAAATTTCGCCACTCAAGAAAAATGTATTGGCTCAGGTTCCTTTGTATCTCAAAGCAAATTATATCCTATATAATGGCTCAATAGTTGACCAAAATATTATATGGGCAAAAGTGAAATCTGATGGGAACTATACTCCAGACCAAATTAAAAAACAAGGACAACAGCTCAAACAGTTTTTAGGCCTTCCGATTGTTTTTGTTTTTGATGAGATTGAAAGTTGGGAACGGAAAAGGTTAATTGAAAGAAGAATATCATTTGTTCAACCATTTAGACAATTGTACATACCTGAATTATTTCTACAATTAAATGATACTTTACATTCTTCTAATAAAAAAAATGAATCTCGTTCTAAATATTTAACACCTCCTGCCCAGTGTTTAATACTCTATCATTTAGAGGTAGCTTCCCTAGAAAAAATACCATTCCAAGAAATTGCAAAATTACTTCAGTACTCAACAATGACTGTATCTCGAGTTATTAAAGAGCTTAATCACTTTGAGTTAATAGTAATTGAAGGCGTCAAAGAAAAATCTATTCAATTTAATTCACATGGTAAAGACCTATGGAAAAAAATTCTTCCTATGCTAAGTTCACCTGTTCGTGAAGTTTGGTTCACAGTTCAAATTCTGAACGATGATCATTTCAGAATTGGTGGTGATACTGCTTTGTCAAATTTTACAATGTTATCGGAGAGTAATTGGAAAACTTATGTTATTGGTAAAGATGAATTTCGTTCAATGAAAGCATTAGGGGCTTTGAAGAGGTTAGACAAAAAATACGGGGATAACAGAATTGAAGTATGGTTATACAATCCAATAATACTTTCAGAAAGTGAAAACGTAGATAAATTATCACTTTACTTATCTTTTAAACAAGAAGAAGATGAAAGAGTTAAGGGCGCTTTGGAGAATCTTATAAATGAAATACAATGGTAGCTGGCTTAGATGTATTTATTAAACATTTTGAATGGTACACGAATCATTATGTTTTAATTGGCGGTAGTGCATGTGATTGGCAAATGGAACAAAAGGGTTTGCCATTTAGAGCCACAAAGGATATTGACATAATTCTAATAGTTGAAGCACTCACAGATGAATTTGTAAACCATTTTTGGCAATTTATAAAAGATGGTGAATATGCAATTGCGCAAGTAGGAGAGAAAAAACAGTATTACAGATTTAATAAACCTCAGGCAACAGGATTTCCAAAAATGATTGAATTGTTTTCCCGCAGGCCAGATTTAATTAGGGAAGTTGAAGGTATGCATCTAACCGATATTCCTACTGGAGAAGAAGCATCCAGTTTGTCAGCAATTTTGTTGGATGAAGAATACTACAAATTTGTACTATCCAATACACAACTTTTAGATGGTCTTCATCTTGCGAATGACTTTGCATTGATTTGTTTAAAGGCGAGCGCATTTATAAATAATTCAAAAAGAAAAGCGGAAGGGCAAATAGTAAAGTCAGAGGATATTACTAAACATAAAAATGATGTCATTCGTCTAACGACTACTTTAGCACCAAATGTAGTAATTAGAGTTCCAGATATTGTAAAACAAGATTTAACTGAATATATCAACTGCTGAGTTCAATAGATAAGTGCAAATTTTAAACAAAAGGCAAAAAAGCTTTTGAGGGCTTTTTGCCTTTTGACCAAGTAGTGCGACCTTTTGGTTGCTTATGAC
>JANOQC010000222.1:0-5298 GCA_031422175.1 Sphingobacteriia bacterium
AATTTAGCCATAGCATAAAATGCACCTCCTGGGTTTGGACAAAATACACCTTCCATAGCATTCAGTCTTTTCACTATCAAATCTCTTCTAGACTGGTATTCGGCCTTTGTAATATCAAAGTAGTTGGCTGGTAAATCAATGGCAGCTTCACCAGCAATTTGAGCAAAACTGGGAGGGCTCAATCTGGCTTGCGCAAATTTCATGGCTGCATCTAAAACAGATTGATTCTTTGTAACAAAAGCACCAATTCTTCCTCCACAAGCACTGTACCTTTTACTAATGGTATCCATGATAATTACATGTTCATCTACCCCTTTTAAATGCATGGCACTTACTTGTTCTCCACCATAACAAAATTCTCGATAAGCTTCATCAGAAAATAAATACAAATTGTATTTAAGGATCAATTCTTTTAATTGTTCCATCTCTGCTTTGCTGTATAAATAGCCTGTTGGATTATTGGGATTGCAAATAACAATCGCTTTCGTTTTTGAAGTAATCTTTGCTTCGAAATCGGCAATAGGAGGCAATGCAAAACCATTTTCTATTGAAGAAGTAATAGGAACAACTGTTACACCAGCTGCAACTGCAAAACCATTATAGTTGGCATAAAATGGTTCAGGAATAATCACTTCATCTCCTACATCTAAACATGCCATGAAACCAAATTGAATGGCTTCACTGCCACCAGTTGTAATGATGATTTGTTGGTGATTAACATCAATTCCTACAGAAGCGTAATACTGTACTAATTTTTTTCGGTAGCTTTCATTTCCTGCGCTATGACTGTATTCTAGCACTTTAAAGTCGCTATATCTTACAGCATCTAAAATGGCTTTTGGGGTTTCTATATCAGGTTGGCC
The DNA here is from genome assembly GCA_031422175.1 of Sphingobacteriia bacterium. GTDB lineage: Bacteria > Bacteroidota > Bacteroidia > Chitinophagales > Chitinophagaceae > Sediminibacterium. Next base: position 864 of record JANOQC010000222.1, read on the forward strand.
GATATTTAAATGATATACTGTTGTGCCTCTTTTTTTGGCAGCTTCAGCATAGGGAACTAATTTTCTTATGGGTGAAGCCGGCATGGCTAGCCCCCTTTTACTAATTGCTAACATGTCTTAGAAATAGATTTAATGAACTCGATTATTTCTTCTTCGCCTCAATTACTTCTCCATCAATTGTAAGCGTATAAGGTTGATTAGAATGTGCAAATTTAACATCAACATTTTTTTTAAATGCTCCTAATGTTGCTGCGTTATAAGTTACTTTAATTGTACTTGTTTTTCCTGCTGCAATTGGTGCTTGTGAATATTCGGGTTTGGTACATCCGCATTCTGCATTGGCAAATTCTATAACAACTGGTTTTGTTGCTTTATTGGTAAACGAAAAAATATAGGTTGCTGGAACATCTTTTTTAATCTTTCCAAAACCATGTTTCTTTTCTTTAAAACTAATATCTGCTTGTGCAAAACTACTTATTCCAACTGTTAAACAAACTGCCAAAAGGATAGACTTCATCATCATTATTCATTTGATTTTTAAGTGATTATTTTTGTACTTGAATTCCTTCGCCACTAAAGCTTACTTGCTTTACTAGTCCGCCATTAAAAACGATATCAGTATAACGAGTAAAACTGCCCAATACACTACTGTTAAATTGAATCAATATTTTTACAGATTGACCAGGTCCAAATTTTTGATTAGGGGTAAAATTTGGGGTTGTGCAACCACATCCTGCTCTGGCAGTTTCTAAGGTTAGGGTATCACCACCAGTGTTTAGAATTTCAACGGTATATTCTACAGGTTTACCATAAGTGATTTTACCCATCTGGTAATTTTCGTTCTTTATTTCTATGTTTTGAGCTTTCACTCCTACAAAAAAGAAGAAAAATGAAGTTATTATCAATAAATGTTTCATACTTATTTATTTATGCCATAAAATTACACAATCTTATGACTAATGAATTATCTTGGAATAAATTAAGTCCAAATTATTTCATAAAGATTAAGCAATTGTTTAGATTATACTAATATTTGTTAGTCTTTTAATTACCTAGACCTATTTTTGCAATATGGAATCAGCTGAAGCTATACAACTTAAAGAAGATATGATCTCTTTTGAAGGATTTCGGAATACTGTATTAGAAGACTATAAAACAGCTATAATCAGTAGAGAGGTTAGTCTATTAGGTAGGAGGGAAGTACTTACTGGAAAGGCAAAATTTGGCATTTTTGGTGATGGAAAAGAAGTGGCTCAATTGGCAATGGCTAAATTTTTTCAAGCTGGTGATTTTAGAAGTGGTTATTATAGGGATCAGACTTTTATGTTTGCTACAGGCTTGTGCAGCGTAGAGCAATTTTTTGCACAGTTATACGGAGACCCCGATTTAAAAAACGATCCTTTTAGCGCCGGCAGACAAATGAATGCCCATTTTGCTACCAAATTTGTAGACGATAATGGCAATTGGTTAGACCTTGCTAATAGAAAAAATATTTCTGCTGATATGGCTCCAACAGCATCTCAAATGCCAAGGGCATTGGGGTTGGCTTTTGCATCAAAATGTTTCAGACAAAGCTTACATCAAAATGAATTCGAACACTTAAGTCATAACGGCAATGAAATTTGTTTCTGTACTATTGGAGATGCTAGTACAACAGAGGGTCATTTTTGGGAAACAATGAATGCTGCTGGTGTTTTACAAGTACCTCTAGCTGTTTTTGTTTGGGATGATGGATATGGTATTTCAGTTCCTAAAAATTTTCAAACTACAAAAGGTTCTATTTCTGATGCTTTAAAGGGTTTGGAAAAAATGGAGGATACCAATGGTATTCGAATCTATAAATTGAAAGCCTGGGATTATGCTGGAATGTGTCAGGTTTTTGAAGAAGCTATTCAGCATATTAGAGATACTCATGTGCCCGTTTTATTTCATGTGGAAGAAGTTACTCAACCTCAAGGACATTCCACCAGTGGAAGTCATGAACGATATAAAACTGCTGAAAGATTGGCTTGGGAAAAAGATTGGGATTGTATTAAAAAGATGAAGGAGTGGATGTTTGAGAATGGGTTGTCGAGCGAAGAAGAATTAGCCGATATAGACATCGAAGCCAAAGAATATGTAAGAAACTGTAGACTAACTGCATTCAATAAATATTTTGACCCTATTAAAGAGCAGGCCGCAAATGCAGCTACCTTGTTAAAAGAAATGGTTGTAAACGATATTGATTCATACAATCAACTACAACAAATGGCCAATGATTTAATTGGCTTAAAAGAACCTCAAAGAAAAGATGTATTAAGGGCTTTATGTGTAGCAATTGAAATTGCTCCTAAATCTCCATCTATAAGTGATGTTCAATTGTATTATCAAGAATTAGTAACGGAAGGGAAAAATTTATACAACTCTCATTTATACAATCAAACACAAAAAAGTGCTTTGAATGTTGCTGAAATAAAACCCTTGGTATCTTTTGATGCACCATTGGTAAATGGATATGAAATATTGAATAAATATTTTGATGCACTGTTTAGTCAGAACCCTAAAGTATATGCTTTTGGAGAAGATGTTGGTTATATTGGTGATGTAAATCAGGGCTTGGCCGGACTACAAGAGAAGCATGGTAAAGATCGGATATTAGATACTGGTATTCGTGAATTAACCATCATTGGGCAAGCACTGGGCATGGCTTTGCGAGGATTAAGGCCTATTGCAGAAATACAATACCTCGATTATTTATTATATGGATTACAAGTGCTCAGTGATGATGTTGCAACAACACATTTTAGAACCAAGGGCCAACAAAGTGTGCCAATGATTATTCGTACCAGAGGGCATCGTTTAGAAGGAATTTGGCATAGTGGATCACCTATGGGAATGATCATCAATTCATTGCGTGGTATTTATGTTTGTGTACCAAGAAACATGGTTCAAGCTGTAGGTATGTATAATACTTTACTGGCTTCTAATGATCCAGCATTGGTGATTGAATGTTTAAATGGATATCGATTAAAAGAAAAAATGCCAGCTAATTTATTAGAGTTTGCTGTTCCACTTGGTGTGCCGGAAATTATACAAGAAGGAGATGATGTAACAGTGGTTTCTTATGGTTCAACTTTACGTATTATTCAAGATGCAGCAGATAGATTAGCAAATGAAGGTATCGGTTGTGAAATAATCGATGTACAAACTCTTTTGCCTTTTGATATTCATCATCAAATTATTGAATCCCTTAAAAAAACCAACCGCATCATATTTGTTGATGAAGATGTTCCTGGTGGAGCTGCGGCTTATATGTACAATCAAGTAATTGAAGGTCAGAAAGCGTTTCAATGGTTAGATGTAAGCCCAAGAACTTTAACTGGTCAAGCTCACAGGCCTAGTTATGGATCAGATGGGGATTATTTTAGTAAGCCTAATGCGGAAGATGTAATTAGGGTAATTCGTGAAATGATGCACGAATAAATATATTAATTAATCGAGAAATAATTCTTGTAGGTCAGGTGATGGAACCCAGCAGATCTCTTTCTTGCCAAACCATTTATATCTATTCTTTGCGATTAATTGATATACAGCATCTCTAATAAATGCAGGTACAACAATGAATGCATAAAGCAAACTCCATCCCCTTGATAATTGTTTTGCTACTTTTAAAGCAGCTGTAGAAGCTGTGTCGAATTTATTATTATCTAATAAAATAAAAGATTGAAGTGATTCGGTTGGCAAATTGAATTTATTCAAAACCGATTGACCAAACTCACTTTGCAAGGAGGCAAATCTGAAATGATGTTGAGGGTCGTGGCGAATTACAAACTGAACAGAGCTGCTGCATAAATTGCAAACCCCATCAAATAGAATTATTGAATGTTTCTCATCTTTCATAATTCATCTTTCATCTTTCATAATTCTTCACTCTCTAACCCATATTATGAAACACTTTGTTCACGTCCTCATCTTGTTCCAGTCGGTCAATTAATTTTGAAACATCTTCTGCTTGTTCATCGGTCATTGGAACTGTAGTGGTTGGGATCCATTCTAATTCGGCGCTCAAAGTAGCGATGCCTTTATCTTCTAATGCTTTTTGTAAATTTCCGAAATCAACAAATGCACAACGCAAAACTAAAATTGGATTTCCATTGTCATCATTACTCTCACCTAATTCATCTAATCCATGATCAATTAATTCCAATTCTAAATCATCCATATTCAATCCTTCTGGATTCAATTTAAATACCCCCATTTTTTTAAATTGAAAACTCACACTACCACTATTGCCCAATGCACCATGTCCTTTATTAAAATGACTTTTTACATTGGCAACTGTTCTTACATGGTTATCAGTTGCAGTCTCCACTAATAGAGCCACACCATGAGGCGCATATCCTTCGTACAAAATTTCTTCATAGTTACTAGTGTCTTTGCCCATTGCACGCTTGAT
>JANOQC010000223.1:0-15763 GCA_031422175.1 Sphingobacteriia bacterium
GTACTGGGAAGCTTTGCATACAAGTCACTGCATTTTTGCATCAGCTCAAAGTATTGACTATAGTCATCAGCAATAGAGAATTTAGCAGTTTTCCAATTATCATAAGAGAGTATAGATTTCATGAAGAAAAAAGACTTAAAAGCCGCTATCTCCGGAAACATAAAATAATAATAGAAAGGGATTTCTTTAGCCAAATAAAACAGATGGCTAGGTTGAAAACTCAGAAAAAGTTGAAGATGATGAGCAACATTCTCCAGCCAATGGTGATATTGAAAATCTGAGTTGTTTACAAATTTTCCGCTAAAAAGAAAAACATTGCTTTCCAGGTGCAAGACCTGGTCAACCGAGATTTTAAAATGCTTGGCAAGCATTTGCACTTCATCCAAAGAAATAGGTTTTTCGCCCCTTATGCGCCTGTAAGCACTGTCATTACTAACGTTTAACACTTCAGCTATTACATCCACCAGGGTTAGATTGGGTGGGATCAGCCCTTTAATATGGTTAAAGAGGGTTTGCTGGGTATTATTTGTTTCCATTGGTAAGTTTTAGTAAAAATTCAAAAAGCCAAAGAGAATTTAAGTAAAATCTGCTATATCAAACTAAATCTAATTAAAAAAAAAGTAAAATACAAGTATCCGGAAGATAATTCATATCAGGCTTAAGAAAAAATGCTGTTTTTAAAATTACAGGCGCAGGAACCAATTAGGAAAAGGATTTTCCACAGGGTAGTTTAGCACTATCAATATTTTTTACAATTAAAAAAAATGTTATGAAAAAAAATGTACTCCTCCTTATTATTAGCACGATACTATTTGCTTCATGCAAAAAGAGCGTTGATGAACCTGCTCAGAGTATGCACTTCAATTTTTCGAAAGAGGCGTTGGCTTACGTGCAAATGCCGGCTAATAAAAATTACATCTACAAAGATTCCGCTACAGGTGAAATGGATTCTATTCTGGTTAACAAAAGTACTCTGGAAAACAATCTGATGCCTTCCTCTACATACAACATATTAGGGTTTCCTAGTACTTTCCCGGCGTATTATTTTCAAACTTTTACATTATTGCTAACGAAAATCAACGGAAGCAAATCTTTAGATTGGTTTTATGGAATTGCGAATGCTAATATCGGAAACTATATTGGTGGTAGTAATGATTCAGCCGGGGTATTGTTACTCGAAAGGGATCGATCGCTCAATGCAGACAAAGGTTATGTTTTTAATTCTTTCCCTGTGCAAGGCGGGGTCAAAATGATCATTCCCAACTTAACCATTGAAGGAAAAGAATATATTGATGTGGTTCGATTTACAAGCACCAATGGCCTGACACCTTCCGCCAATGGGTATCGTGCTGTTATCTATTACTGGGCAAAAGGAATTGGACTCATCAAAAGAAGTATATCATCTACCAACTCAACAAAAACCTGGACTTTGGTGAAAAATGGATAAAATCCGTTTGTAATTTTTTTTATAAAAAACTTAATTGATTATTAACTAAACACTTCAAAAATCAACCATCATGAAAAAGATCATCACAATTAGCAGCCTCATGGCATTTCTTATTTTTTCTGTTAATGCTCAAACAATTGATAAAGAAAAAAAAGCCTACTCAGGTATTATCTGGGGTTTAAAGGCAGGTATCAACAACTCTAATTATAGTGTTACCCAAAAAGCAAGCGGTGAAAATTACAGATCATTAACAGGCATTACTGGAGGGGTATTTGTTGTCATCCCGGTCTCTCATTCTTTTGCACTACAACCTGAACTCAATTACAGTAGCATGGGAACGAATTACTCCTCTACGGGAATATTTGCTACAACATTTAAGTTAGTTACCAATTATCTGAGTATCCCTTTACTCTTAAAATATACCAATCAAAATGGGGGATTTGGAGTATATGCAGGACCACAATTTTCATTTTTAACAGGGGCTCAAATGAAGTCTGAAAATAAATCAACTGATGCCAAAGAATTCTTCAATAACAACGACTTTATGGCTGTTGCAGGAATAGATTATCTGCTCCCAATAGGATTACATTTTGATGCCCGTTATCAATTGGGATTAACCAACATTGCAAAAGATGCCGATCCAGGTGAATCAATTAAAAACAACTCATTTACTATTACTGTAGGCTGGAGCTTCTTACGACACAATTAATTATGATAACGAATAAGTAAAACCATCTTTATGCAACCAAAAATAAAACTGATTTTACTGGTAATACTCATACCAACTTCAAATTTCTTTTCTCAAACAAATACAACTAGTGCAATTGAAAGGCTGAATGAAAATTCACTTAGAGCACAGAGTATTTATTTCGAATTGGGTGGAAATGGACTCCTCTTTTCAGTCAACTACGATTTCAGATTCAACAAAAGCCAAAAAGGGCTTGGAATGCGTTTGGGGCTGGGGTATTACATCTATGATATAATCTTTTCTAGTGTAGGCAGCGTTAGTATTCCTATAGCTATCAATCACCTTGCCGGAAATGCTCCGCATTATTTTGAGTCTGGAATTGGATTTACCTATATTAACAATACAAGTAAAGGTTTTATTTCTGGAATTTTGCCACCCAGCTCTTCGGTGCAATCGAAAGGCAGTGCATTCGTGCCAAGTATTGGATATAGATATCAACCAAACGGAAATGGTTTTTTGGGAAGGATCGTATTCTCTCCATTGATCTCATTGAATAAAGATGGAGAACCTTTTCTCCCTTGGGTCGGGGTTGGGCTGGGGTACCAATTTTAAAAAGACTTAGCGGATTACCATACTGAATCACTGAAGCTATAAAATCTATTGACCATAAAATCAAAGTGGTAATCATTGTTGAAAAAGAAGCAAAAAAAAAATCTGATTTAAAAATTTTAACTCCAAAAATTAATTTTATGCACTATAACAAGTCACTGCAGCGTATCATTTTCGGATTAACCTTGCTCTCTCTGTTTGCCATGCAGACAGGCTGCAATAATTATTACAGGATAAGCAAAACACCGGTAATTGCAGCCACTAAAGATATTGAAAAATTGAAATTACAAAACCGTTATTTCATTTTACGAAGCGGAAATAATGCCTGGTATATGGACGGCATAGTGTTAAGTTCAGACCAGAAAACTTTGCAATGTAAATTAGACAGTTTGCCCATAGAACATAAATTGCATCTTACAAAGGGCCGTAAAGGACAATTCAGGTACAGAGAAGATAAGCCAGAAGATAGTGTTTTGAATGAAGTACATTTTTATATACCGGTTGATAAAACTTCTTGGCCAGGCTCTGTGTACACTTTATCACTAGATAAAGTACAAAAAATAGAAGTGTTGGAAAAAGACAAAGGGCGTACCACCGGAAGCTATGTGATTGGAGCTATTGGTTATACTGTGGGAGCGATTGCGGTGGCAGCTATTATCATTGCTGCTATAAAAAGTTCCTGCCCTTTTGTTAGTGCTTACGATGGAAATGAATTTTCGCTGCAAGGTGAAATTTATGGCGGGGCCATTTACCCGCAATTGTGCCGTAATGATTATATCAAATTAAAAATGGCCCCAGATGCCAAAGGGAGTTTACAATTAAAAATAAGCAATGAATTAAAGGAACGACAATACACAGACCTTGCAGAAATGATGGTTGTTACACATGACAAAAACGCTAAGATCCTTTCTGATGAACAAGGCAATGTGTACAGCATTGAGAAACCGGAACCGCCTATTGGCTCAATATTCAGCAACGATAAAAATGTTCTTGAACCATTACTGAGTTCCGGCGATAATCAATTACTCCACTTTGATGATACCTTGCCTACTTCTGCAGGCAACCAGGTAACTGTAAAATTCAATAAACCTGAGAATGCCAAAAAAGCCAAACTTGTACTTGCCCTGAAAAATTCTTATTGGTTAGATTACCTGTATGGGAAAATGGCGGAAGGCTTTGGCAGTTATTACAATACTTTCATTAAGCAGCAATATACCAAGCCTGTAGCAGAATTAAATAAATGGACCCTTGAGCAACAACTCTCGCTCGAAGTTTCCGTAAAAACCGCGGTTGGATGGCAAAAAATAACAGACCTAACAACCATTGGTCCGCTCACTACGAGGGAAATTGTTGTACCACTAGATATTGAAACAGTTTCTGGTCCGTATATAGAAATAAAGTTAAGCAGCGGTTTTATGTTTTGGGAAATTGATTATGCTGCCATAGATTATAGCGAAAATAAAATTTTTAGTGTTCAGCAACTATTGCCTGCTGCCGCAATTGATGAAACGGGTAAAAATGTTTTAGATAAATTAGTTTCTGCCGACGGTAATTATCTTGAACAACCTTTGCCCGGCACAGTAACTACCATTACCTACCATCCGAAGCCCGTACCTGAAGGAAAAATACAAACCTATATTTTGCATACCAAAGGTTATTATGAACATGTCAGGAATTTTGAAGGCAGCCCTAAACTAGCTTTTTTGGAGCAATTTAAAAAACCAAATGGTTTCCCAAAATATAGCATGGAAATGTATAAAAAAGTGTTTAGTGCAACCCTTGAAACATTGGCCGTAAAATAAGGTAGTGTTTCTTTAAAAACAAATTTTAAGAGGAATTTTATTAAATCAATGTCAAATTATTTAGTTTATGAACACCATTTCAACTTTAGCTTTTCCCAGTAAAAGCATTTTGCAAACCTATCCTGCTGACAAATCCCAAAAACAATCTGCTTTCAATCTAACTAATGTTGAAAAGAAAATAGTATGGTGGGCCATTAAGTTGCGGCTTTTTTATCTCACCTGTATTACTTTACAGCAGCCAAAAAAAATTATAAAAACATTCACTGTCATGTTAAAGTTGAGAAGCAATATTTGGGGTGGCGACCTGGAGAAGATACACAGGATAGGCAACAAATACTACTACAACATTTATACCCCGGGGTGGCCATCAAAAGCGTATGATGACCTTATCAAAAGCGAACTACGTAGGCATGCATTTCCACTAACTTCAAGCGAAAAACTTTCTTTTATTTTTCTGGCTGTTACAAGAAAATGCCCGCTACGCTGCGAACACTGCTTTGAATCGGAGAACCTGAATCAAAAAGAATCTTTTACAAAAGATGAATTAATGAGAACGGTGGAATTATTTCAAAAAGAAGGAGTACTCCAGATCCATTTTAGTGGAGGTGAGCCAATGGTACGTATAAAAGACCTGCTGGAAGTAATCAAACAAGCAAGTAATAAAAGTGAATGTTGGGTTGTTACCTCAGGATTTAATTTAACAAAAGAAAATGCTGGCTTGTTAAAAAAAGCAGGCAGCAAGGGTATAATAGTAAGCATCGATCATTACATACCAGAACTGCATAACCTGTTCCGCAATCACCCAGACTCTTTTAATAAAGCAGTTGAAGGAGTAAAAGCTGCCAAGGAAGTTGGATTGGTAACAGCTGTAAGCGTATGTGCCACCAAACATTTTATAAGCAACGGTTATACAATGCCATATCTAGAATTTGCAAAATCACTCGGTGTTAATTTTGTGCAGGTGCTTGAACCCAAAAATGTAGGCAATTACAGTGGCAAAGATGTTTTACTGGAAGAAAAACATATTGTGCAACTCGAAAAAATTTTTACTGACGTAAACCACTCTACAGTTTATAAAGACTATCCAACGCTTATGTATCATGGTTACCATCAAAGGCGTGTAGGTTGTTTTTCAGGGAGCCGAAGTGTATATGTAGATTCTATAGGCGATGTACATGCCTGCCCGTTTTGTCATACGAAAGCCTATAATATCTTGGATGTAATTAGAAGTAATAAAACATCGCTACCAGTGAAAGAAAATGCATGCCCCAGGTATGAAAAAATTGCCTAAATAACCAATATCCGTATGAAAGATTTTTTAAGTGATGGTACCAGTCCTGCTCATTTGGGGGTGGTGGGGCTGGCCATCTAATAATTAAATCAATAAATTGCATGAAACTGTGCAAATGTGCTACTACAATTCCATCCAACTCACTAAAAAGAAAATGCTTGAACTCAACAAGCATAAGAAAGAAATAGCACCCATAACCAAAACGGTACAATCTGGTTTTAGTTATGATTCATGGCCCATCATTGTAGCCGATGCCGAAGATGGTTGGAAAGCAGAATTAGCCCATTGGGAATTCATACCTTGGTGGATCAATGATGGAACTGCATTATTAGAAAGCAGGAAAAAATTCACTACACTGAATGCAACAGCCGAAAAATTATTCGAAAGCAAAATGTATAAATCTGCGGCAGCCGCAAGAAGGTGTTTGGTATTGAGCTCAGGCTTTTATGAATGGAGACATTTTAAACCTGATGGGGCAAAAAAAGAACTAGCATATCCATATTATATTTCTGTTCAATCAAATGAAGAAGAGCCTTTGTTTTATATGGCAGGAATTTGGCAACCATGGACTGATCAATCATCAGGTGAAATGTTGCATAGTTTTGCTATTGTTACAACTGCTGCTAATTCCATGATGCAACAGATTCACAACACAAAGAGAAGAATGCCTGCTATCTTAAGTAATGAATTAGCAGAGGAATGGATTAGCCCATTAACACAAGAAAGAATTCAATCAATTGCAGCTTACCAATATCCTTCTGAAAAAATGATAGCTTATACCATAGCAAAAGATTTTAATCGTGGTAACGAAAATCCAACAGAACCAAATATATACGAAGAATTACCAAGTCTGCTTGCTTAGCTTATTTGTTGAACTAATCCAACATCAAAATGGCTGCCCATGAGTTTGCTGAATCAAACTGCGAGAAATAATGCTCGAAAGATTCATCAATTTTAAAAATAATGAAGTGGACTTACCTCCAAAGAATTGTTGAACCAGCCTACCAGTAGCAGTTCTAAATGCAAACTGCTTCTGCCAATCTTCTAGGTAATTCTCTTCCATGGCAGATCTATTTATTTCACCATTTAAAAATTGACTCATATGTTTCAAAGCCAATTTGCCTCCATGCATAGCCATACTCATTCCATTGCCACAGAGAGGTGTAATTAAACCAGCAGCATCACCTACATAGAGGAGATGATTTTGCACTTGCTCTTTTTTATCAAAACTAATCTGAGAAATTGTTAATGGATGTTCATATAAAAATTCGGCAGTAGAAAATATATTTGCCAAATGTGGATTAACTGATAATATTTTTTTCTCCATTTCAGCTATCGAGTTTCCGGAATCAATTAAGTTTTGTGAATTGGTTAAATAACACAAACAACATTTGCCGTCTTCAATAGCAGAAATACCACAATACCCTCCAGGAAAATTATGCAATGAAATTTGTTCTGCTGGGTGAGGAAATTTAATATGGTATTTAACTCCAATAAAATGATTAATCTTACTAGGTTTTTTTTGTACAAATGGTCTTTTCCATTTGACATCTAAATTGGTCCTCTTTCCAAAAGAACCTACAACTAATTTAGCAGCAACTATTTGCTGATCGGTATATATACTAAAACAATCATTTTCAAACTGTACATCATTTACTTTTGTTGCAGTATAAGTAACAACTCCCAATTGTTGGGCAATTAAAAAAAGCGTATTGTCTAATTTATAACGGCTAATCCCAAATCCTCCCGATGGCAAATCAAATCCAAACAATTTTCCTTTAGAATCAGAAATACTTAATTGATGTATTTGTGGCAAATCCCAACTGCTCAAAGGAGCACCGCAACCTTCTAAAAAGTCCCAACTTTCAAAACTGATGTATTCCCCACAAACTTTATGAAAAGGATACTGTTCTTTCTCAAATAAAACTACTTTAAACCCTTGTTGAGCTGCTTGAATTGCAAGTGTTAAACCACCCAATCCACCTCCAACAATTCCTATATCGTATAATTCAGGCATTAGGAAATTGAAATTTATGATAAATAATTAAATGCCTGAAAGCCCATTGCCAAGTTATTTGGGCAGTAGTTAACCCGGCTTGAATGAAAAGTTTTTTCCATTCTGATTGAACAAAACCCCTCAGCACACTTAAAGGTGCATCATGTTTCACTAAATAAGATTTTGAAAATATACTCGTCAATAGTTTAATTGAAGTATGAGCCAACCAATGTCGATGTAAATCATTGATAAAAAATCCAAGTTTAGCTTGATCACTCATCCACTTTAATTGACTAATTAATTGATCATCATTAAAATGATGACAAAATAAACTGGAAAAAATAATATCAGGTTTGGCATCAAACTCTACCATTAAATAGTCAGAACAAATAAAATTGGTATTTAGTTGCAATAAAGGATGTTGTTTCGCTACTTCAATGCATGCTACTTTGATATCAACCCCAATGAGTTGTATATCGATATTATTTTTTTTACAAAACTGTTGAATTGCCACTAAATTATCTCCCCCACCACATCCAATTTCACAAACAGTAATTTTTTTTCGTCCTGCCAATAATTCTTTAAACCCTTTTAAAGTAATTGCATGTCCCCCCAATAAAGTATTAATGGTATTGAGTTCCCGCATATTGAGTAATATATCTTCAAAAGGAATATTATCTTGATCGAGCAGTTCTAATTGATATGATTTAGTAATACTCATGAATGCTTCACTGCAGTAAATGTTTCCATCGTTAATCCAGGGCCAAAAGCCATTCCTACAATGGTTGCTTGCTGGTTTGAAGTTGTTTCCATTATTTCTTTCAACACATACAAAACAGTGGGCGAAGACATATTTCCATGGTTAAATAATACTTTCCGTGAATGTTTCAAATGATCATCACTCAACTTCATTTTCCTTTGAACCAAATCGAGAATTCGTTTGCCACCAGGATGAATACACCAGTGTGTAATATCAGAAAATTGTAAATTATTTTTTGCCAATGCATTTGCAATCAGTTGTTCCACATCTGATTCAATCAACTGAGGTATATAACTGCTTAGTGTCATTAGGAAGCCTTTGCTGCTTAGCTTCCAAGCCATATCATTTTGCCCTTTATCTTCCACTTGGGAATAAAAGTCTTTAAGTGTGATTGCTTTTGTAGATGATATGCAATTACTAACTAAAACTGAAGCAGATCCATCAGCAAATAACAAACTACTAGCTGCATTGTCTTCAGAAAAAGTTTTTTGAAAATGTAGTGTACACAATTCCGTTGCTACAACAATTACATTTGAATTGGGGCTACTATCACAGATCATTTTTGCCAACTTCAAACCATGAATTGCTGCATAACAACCCATGAAATTTATTGATGTTCTAAAAATAGTTGATGGTAATTCCATAGACTGCATGATTTGCAAATCTAAACCTGGGGCGCTCATTCCGGTGCAACTGACTGTTATTAAATGGGTGATTGAACTTGCATCAATAATTCCTTCAATACATTGCTTGATTGATTGAATGGACAGAGCAAGTGCTTCTCTTTCAAAAATATCCATTCTTTGTTCTAAATCTGGGAATGGATGATCTGCTTGTAAAGGAATAAAATCATGTACTTCTAAAGCAGCATTATAATCTGCAATAATAGAATAACGAGTATTGATACCGCTATGATCATACAAAAATTTAAGCTTTCTACTTTCAATTGCATCTAATTGATAAGATGCCTGCATGAATCTACAAATATCAGATTGCAAATGTTGGTATTCCGGTTCTGCTGTTGCTATAGAAATTATATCAGCCAAAATATTTTAATATTAGTAAAATGATAAATCCAAGATTTGATGCTATTGATGCAATCCAATTCATTCGCATTGTACGTACAAAATCTGCTTTCCTTTCATCACTCCAAACTTCAATTGACCAAATTAAAAAATAAATGATCACAGGAATGAAGAAAATCTGTAACGTAAAAAACAAACCAAGTTGGTTGATAGATGTAAAGTACAAGAATAATAAAGTAAATGCAATGCTATAAATGATTCCACAAAAAATAAATGTTCCTCTTTTACCAAGCAATAATGAAATTGTACTTACTCCATCTGCCTTATCCGCAGTATGCTGGTAAATTTGGGTGATGGGATAAAATCCTCCAATTAAGAATGCCGAAGCCACTAAAGGTAACAATGGCGGTAAAATTTCACTACTTCCCACTCCCATAAATACCAATGCAAAAACCAATGTGCCTTGATTCAGCACCACAGTTAGATACCCGATTATTGGATATTGCTTTAAACGAATTCCTCTATAACTATATAAACGAGAAAAAATAATATAGATAGAGAGTAAACATGCAGTTAAAGTGCCCACAAAAAAAGCTGCTAAAACTGCTATTAGATCCATCACCACAGAAACATAAAATAATTCTTTCAATGGCTCAGGTGGTTTTTCTATTCCGCCAATACTTCCTTGATCTCGATCCATATAACTATTGTATCCATTACTAGAAGGATATACCAATACATGTAAAATGAAAAAAATAAGAGCCGTTTTATACCAATCAATAGTTGTTTGAATACTCAAGGCAAACCAAAAAACGGGCATCAGGAAAAAAGAGAATGGAAAACGAAGTAATTGATAAGTAGATGATTGTAGCATAGTCATTTATTCTAACTCAAAAGCTTGATGCATATCGGGTATTTCTACATTCACAAAATGTTTCTTTCTTAATTTGATAGCAAATTCTTGCTGCACTTCATATTCTCCATGCACCAAAAAGAGTGTTTTAACAATTGCTGGGTTTTGGCATGCTAAGAATTGACACAAATCATCGTAATCGCCATGTGCACTCATATTGCGCATAGATCCAACTTCTGCAATAACTTCAAAAATTTCGCTAAAAATTTTTACTTCTTTTGCACCATTCATTAATTTACCTCCTAATGATCTAGGTTCGCAATAACCTACTAACAAGATTGTATTATTGTTATCACCAATATTGTTCATGATATGGTGTTTAACTCTGCCTGCATCTGCCATACCACTTGCCGATATAATTACACAAGGTTGATTTACATCGTTCAACCGTTTACTTTCTTCAACTGTTTTTATAAACTTCAATCCTTTAAAATCAAAAGGATCGGCATCGGTCTCCATTATTTTTTGAATTTTTTTATTAAAATAAGTGGGGAATTTTTTGAGCACAGCAGTAGCTTCTCCACTCAACGGACTATCAACATAAAAAGGCACATTGGGCAATCGATTTTCTAAATCTAGTTGATTCAAAGCATAGAGCAATTCCTGTGTTCTACCAACACTAAATGCAGGGATAATTAGTTTTCCTTTTTTTTCTATGCATGTATGCTTGATCCATTTTTCAATACCGTCCACCATACCAAAAACCTCATTGTGTAATTTATTTCCGTAAGTGCTTTCTAAAATAATATAATCGGCTTGATCAAATTCTTGAGGAGATCGAAGGATGGCATCATTGTATCTACCAACATCTCCACTAAATGTTAAACGAGTTATTTTTCCATTTTCGTTGATACGCAAGTGAACTGCTGCACTTCCAATAATATGCCCAGCATCAGTAAATAATAATTCTACGCCTTCGCAAATTTTTGTCCAAATATTATACTCAACGGTTTGAAACAATTCAAGCACTTCTTCTGCATGTTCTAAATCATACAATGGCTCATAAGGTGGCAACCCTTGCTTAGCCCTGCGTTTATTAATAAATTTAGTATCATCACGTTGAATCACAGCAGAATCTTCTAATAAAATAGCACCTAGCTCTTTTGTTGCAGGGGTTGCATAAATAATTCCTTTAAAACCGTCTTTATATAATTTTGGAATCAATCCAGAGTGATCAATATGGGCATGTGATAAGATCAGGCAATCTACTGAAGTAGCATCAAACCCAAACTCGGAGTTAAGTTCAATTGTTTCTTTTCCCATCCCTTGAAACAATCCACAATCGAGTAAAATTTTTTTCCCATTTTTTAAACTTAGTAGATGTTTAGACCCAGTAACAGTTCTTGCAGCACCATGAAAACTAATATTCATATTGATTTTGCTTTAAAACTCCAATGTATAATAAATTCTGATACTTTCTCTCCTTGCTCATTTGTACCAATAGAAGTACAAGCCAAAGTTCTACCCTCACCAGTTTGAATACATTCCTCTATCACAGCTTCTACTTTTGCTCCATCCAAACAAGTGAATGCAATTAATCCTGTAGCTTTTTTAAAAAACTGTCCTTCTATTCCTACAACCAGCATGCTTACAATTGGTTTTCGCTTATACGTTTGACCGATAGCAAACAAACCCGTACTCATTTCTGCAGCCATCGATTGAACAGCAAAATACATAGAACGAAATGGATTTTGATTCAACCAATTGTGCTTAACCAAAACAACGGCTTCGAAAGAATTTATTTTACCTATTCTCAAACCAGCAACAAATGCAGCAGGCAATTTTACTAATTTAAAAAAAGCAAATTGAAATCGATTGGTAATCGTTTTTTGAAATTTATCAAAATGAGGGTTCATACTATAAGAAATCGTTGTGAGTATTCATTTATCTTTTCAAGATAAACATTATTTCACTTACAACAATAATGCAGCTAATAGATAATCTGCAACAAGAATCAAAATACAGCTAACAACTACAGCACTGGTACTTGCACGACCAATTTCCAACGCCCCACCTTTAACATTGTACCCAAAATAAGCGGAAATACTGCTAATAATAAATGCAAATGTGTACGCTTTGTATAAAGCAAAATTAATATTATAAAAATTAAGATTTTGCCTTAATCCAATATCAAAAATATCAGTAGCCAATATTCCAGCTAAGTTTCCAGCAGTTCTACCTCCCCAAATTCCTAATACGGCAGAAATTACAATTAAACAAGGAATTACAACTAGGGCTGCTAAAATCTTAGGCATCACTAAATAACTTTTAGTGTTGATTCCCATAATTTCTAAAGCATCTATTTGTTCACTGATGCGCATATTACCCAATTCACTGGCAATTTTACTTCCTATTACTCCAGCTAAAACAATACTCAAAACTGTAGGAGATAATTCTAAAATCATACTATCTCTTACAATTTGAGCTATAGTTGTTTGAGGCACCAATGGGCTTACCAACTGATAAGCAGTTTGAACAGTTGTAACAGCTCCCAAAAACAATGAAATAATAACTACAATAGGCAATGCCCCAAACCCTATTTCTACACATTGATGCATAAACTCTTTCCAGTACATTTTACCATTTTCGGGCTTGGTAAACATACCTTTTAACATCAAGAGATACGCGCCAAAATGATTGAGAAAACTAGACATTAAGAATTATGAATTAAGTGTTATGAGTTATGAAGGTAAGGTTTTATTTCACACGTTTTCTTCGTTTCCACCAAACACTTCGTTGAACTTCTTCATGTGTATCTACCCTGCATTTTAATTGAGCATCAACTACCGCAACCATTGCCATATTAATAATATTTCTCACAGTACTGCCGAGTTGTAAAACATGAACTGGTTTTTTCATTCCTAATAATATTGGACCAATAGCATCTGCTCCACCAACTTCTTTCAATAAATTGTACGCTACATTTCCAGCAGTTAAGTTAGGGAACATTAATACATTCACATCTTCGTCTACCAATTCACTAAAAGGATAATTATCTCTTAATATTTCTTTGTTAAAAGCCAAGCTTCCTTGCATTTCTCCATCAACAATTAACGAAGGGTTTCTTTGCTTTAAAATTCTAGTAGCTTCAGCAACTAATTTAGCTTCTGGAGAGTCACTACTTCCAAAATTACTATAGCTCAACATAGCAATTCTTGGTGTAAGATTAAAACTTCTTACTTCCTTTGCTACCATCATAGCAATATCTGCTAATTCTTCTGCAGTTGGGCTAAAATTAACCGTTGTATCCGCTAAAAATAATGGGCCTTTCTTGGTAAGCAACAAATACATGCCAGCAATTTTTTTCACCCCTTCTTCTGTTCCTATAATTTGTAATGCAGGCCTAATTGCTTCGGCATAATTTTTTGTAAGTCCCGACAGCATTGCATCTGCATCGCCTGTTTCCACCATCATGCAACCGAAATGATTTCGGTCTTTCATGATTTTCATACTTTCATATTGGTTAAATCCTTTTCTATTTCTTTTATTGAAAAAGAGTTGACCATAAAACTCTCTCTTAGTTTCTTGCTCTTCACTTCTTGGATCGATGATAGGTATATCCATCAAATCCAAATTATTCTGTTCTGCTATTTTATTAATTTTAATTGGGTCTCCTAATAAAATTGGATAGGCAATACCTTCATCATAAATAATACTCGCAGCTTTTAATATTTTTAAATTGTCTGCTTCAGCAAAAACCAAGCGCTTTGGATCTTTTCTGGCTTTACTTCCTATAACTCTAATCAATTGATTATCGAGTCCTAAACGTTTATTCAATTCTAGTGCATATCCATCCCAATTGGTAATTTCTTTTTGTGCAACCCCACTTTCAATTGCAGCTTTAGCAACTGCTGGAGCAATGGTTGACAATAATCGAGGATCGAGCGGTTTAGGAATGATATATTCTGGGCCATAGCTAATATTGGTTTGATTATAAGCCATATTAACTATATCGGGTACTGCAGAACGAGCCAATTCTGCCAAAGCCCTTACAGCAGCTAGTTTCATGGCTTCATTGATTTGAGTAGCACGTACATCTAAAGCCCCTCTAAAAATATATGGAAAGCCCAATACATTATTTACTTGATTAGGAAAATCAGATCTACCAGTTGCCATGATCAAGTCTTTGCGTACTTTAATAGCATCATCATACGTAATTTCCGGATCTGGATTAGCCATAGCAAAAACAATTGGATTTTTTGCCATCGATTTAACCATAGCTGGTGTAACTACATTACCAACACTTAATCCTAAAAAGCAGTCTGCATCTTTTAAAGCTTTTTCTAAAGTCCAGTCCGATTTTTTTACAGCAAAATTAGTACGGATCGGTCCTAAATCGGTTCTACCTTCATGCAATACGCCATCTTTATCAAACACAATGAAGTTTTGGTATTTTGCACCCAATGCAACATATAATTGAATACAAGCCATTGCAGCTGCACCAGCACCATTGATTACAAAACGAACTTTATCGATTTTCTTTTTTTGTAAATCGAGTGCGTTTATCATTGCAGCACTACTAATGATGGCCGTTCCGTGTTGATCATCATGCATTACCGGAATCTTCATCTGCTCTTTTAATTGCTGTTCAATGTAAAAGCATTCAGGCGCTTTAATATCTTCTAAATTAATGCCCCCAAAAGTGGGCTCCAATGCTTTTACAATTTGTACAAATTTTTCTGGATCTTTTTCATTGATCTCAATATCAAAAACATCAATGTCTGCGAAGATTTTAAACAACACCGCTTTACCTTCCATCACAGGTTTGCTGGCATGTGGCCCAATATCGCCCAAACCCAATACAGCTGTGCCATTGGTAATTACGCCAACTAAATTTCCTTTGGCAGTATATTTATATACATCTTCAACATTATTAAAAATTTCTTTACAGGGCTCTGCTACACCTGGGCTGTAAGCCAATGATAGATCGCGTTGCGTTTTAGCTTCTTTAGTTGAAACAACTTCAATTTTTCCAGGTCGGCCACTAGAATGATATTCCAATGCTTGTTCTCTTCTTAAATCGGTTTGTTTAGACATATCATGAACTCATTAAAATCTTCAAGAAAATAAATTATAAATTAACCCCTAAATAAGCCATCATTCCGATGCCTATCTCAATAGCAGACTCATCAATATCAAATTTAGGTGTATGCACTTGATGTACAATTCCATTAGCTTCATTCCTAACACCCAAGCGATAAAAGCAGCCAGGTATTATTTGTGTATAATAAC
>JANOQC010000224.1:0-4585 GCA_031422175.1 Sphingobacteriia bacterium
CAAACGGTTTTTTCATCGGAAGAAACGGGTAATGCACTTACCTATGCTCGTGATAAAGCCATGCATCAATTGTTTAAAAGCCATGCTATTATTTGGAAAGAATATCAAAATAATGGGGTATTTCGCAGTTTAAAAAATCGAAAACAATGGTCTCCATTTTGGGAAAAGCAAATGACCTCCGCCCCAAAACTGGTGGATGAAAATCAATGGACTTTTATTCAAATTGATCCAAAAGTATTTGAACAACTTAAAGGACAGCCATTACATGCCTCCATCACCACTCGAAATAAAAATTTTCAAGAGGGAGGGGAGTATTGGGCATGGCGGTATCTAAACAGCTTTATCAAAGAGCGATATGTAAACTATAGTAAACATATTAGTAAGCCTTTATTAAGTAGAACAGGTTGCAGTAGATTATCGCCTTATATAAGTTACGGCAATATTAGCATGCGCATGGTTTACCAATTTACCATGCAACATTATGCCAGCTCCGAAAACAAAAGAGCATTATCCAATTTTATCTCCCGCCTTCACTGGCATTGTCACTTTATTCAAAAATTTGAAAGCAATGGAGCATATGAATTTGAACATATCAATAAAGCATCTAACTACTTGGTAAAATCTAGAAAGGAGGAACATATAAATGCTTGGCAAAACGGCCAAACAGGCGTTCCGATCATAGATGCCTGCATACGGTGTTTGGTAGCTACTGGTTACATTAATTTTAGAATGCGGGCAATGGTGGTGTCATTTTTTGTATTCAATCTTTGGCAGGATTGGCGAGATCTACATTTTTTAGCCAGGCAATTTTTAGATTATGAACCTGGTATTCATTATCCTCAATTACAAATGCAGAGCGGAACCACTGGCACCAACACAATCCGCATTTATAATCCCATTAAAAATTCTGAGGAGCATGATCCAGAAGGCCTTTTCATTAAAAAATGGATACCGGAATTAAAAGACATTCCAGCAAAATTGATTCACCAACCTCATCTGTTACCTTTAATGGAACAAGAACTCTATCATTGTTTGATTGGTAAAGATTATCCTGCCCCAATAGTGGATGTAAATCTCACTAGAAAAAACGCCAGTGAACTAGTTTGGGGATTGAGAAATAAAATTGATATGCACGTGATGAAGAATTCACCCGAAATCGGTTGAATTTAGGCTTATATTTAAGTTATTTTAAAATGAATAGTATGATAACTAAGACTCCTTTTTTTCTATTTTTTCTTGTTTATAGCTCTTTGGTAGCGCAGCCTAATATACCAATCCGAAAAGCGATAGTTTCTGAGCAAAGGTCTATTCGGATGGATGTGCCAATGACCAATGCAATCCGCAAAGCTTTCAAAGAAGGTACCCGAGATTTCTCTGGACAACCTGGCCCTAATTATTGGCAATTAGAAACCGATTATACTATTCATGCAAGCATCAATCCATCTTCTCAAATACTTACTGGTTCTGAAAAAATCAGCTTACACAATAATAGCCGTGATAAATTGGGTATGATTGCACTCCGGCTAGATCATAATATTTTTCGCCCTGAAGCATCACGTGTAGGGTCAGTTCCTGCAGAAGCCACTGATGGCATGGTATTAACTGCGCTAAAAATTGCTGGCAAGGATGTTGCATTAAATGCTTCGCAAGTTATGGGACCTAATAATAATGCGGTTAAAAAAACAGCTATTTTTAGACTGACCTCTACCTTAGCAGTCATTAATCTTGCCGATAGTATTAAAGCAGGAACTACAGTAGAAATAGAAATAGAATGGCATACAAAATTACCCGGTGGTAACAATGGCCAAGGTCATCGAATGACTCAAAGACTTGATAGTTCCCTTTTTCAACCTACACAATGGTATCCTCGTGTTGCTAAATATGATGACCTTCGTGGATGGGAAACTAGTCCATATTTAGGGGCTTCTGAATTCTACAATAATTTTGGCAAGTTTGATGTATTTATTACTATGCCTGCCGGTTGGATTGTAAGCGGCACAGGTGTATTGCAAAACCCCAATGATGTATTAACCGCAACATCAAAGGCAAGGCTAAATCAAGTGCTTAATACGGATGATGAAATAATCATTGTTGGAGAAACAGAAAAGGGAGCGGGTAAATCTACCATTGATGGCGATAAACTCACCTGGCATTTTATGGCGGATAAAGTAAATGATTTTGCCTGGGCTACTGCCAAGCATTTTATTTGGAAAGCAACTCGAGCAAATATTCCAGGAAAAGGCTTTATCCCAATTCATATGGTTTACTTAGCTGAGAGAGCTAAATATTTTATCAATGCTGGTAAAATTGCGCGACATGCACTTGAGTTTTATTCCGGGCTTTGGGCGCCTTATCCATTTCCCCAATTAACATTACAAGATGGACCAAGTGCTGGAATGGAATATCCTATGGTCATCAACTCTAATCAAGGTGCAGCCGATCATGAAACTGCGCATCAGTGGTGGCCGATGATGCTTGGTACCAATGAAACACGTTATGGCTGGATGGATGAGGGATTTAATCAATATATGAATGTATTGTCGGATGCCCACTCAAGAACAAAGCCTTATAATCTTGATGGATTTGGTAGAA
This sequence comes from Sphingobacteriia bacterium, assembly GCA_031422175.1. Taxonomy (GTDB): domain Bacteria; phylum Bacteroidota; class Bacteroidia; order Chitinophagales; family Chitinophagaceae; genus Sediminibacterium. Next base: position 2,593 of record JANOQC010000224.1, read on the forward strand.
GCTATGGCCGCATGAGTGGAAATGAAAACGAAGCACCCATGATGTGGAGTGCGAATGATGCTGGATCGGGTTATGGTTTTCAAACATATAGTAAAGCGCCACTAATGCTTTCTATGTTGGGTGGTATAGTTGGAGATGATGCTGTTATCAATGCCATGAAAAAATACACTACTACTTGGGCATTTAAACATCCATCTCCATGGGATTTTATTTTTTTTATGAACAATGAATTAGGGCAAGATCTTGAATGGTTCTGGTATTACTGGTTATTTACAACAGAATCGGTTGAAGGGTCTATTAAAGCCGTAAAAGTGGAGAAAGGTAAAACCATCGCCACCGTTTATCAGGCTGGTCAAATGCCATCTCCCGTAGTTTTGAAAATAGAATTTGAAAACGAAGGACCTTCCATTAAATCAATGCCTAATGCCAAAATGATTAATGATTCTACTGCAGAAATTACTTGGCCTGTATCAATTTGGTTTAATGGGAATAGAAGTTTTAATGCTTCATTGAATTTTGGTAAGCGTAAAATTAAAAAAATTACACTCGATCCGCATGGCAGATTTCCAGATAGTAATTTGGAGGATAATATTTGGGTAAGTGAAACTGGGTTAATGAATAAAAAATAATAATGTTTTGGTAAAGCTCAACTCCATATTCAAAAGCTTATGTGAGTTCGGCTTCCTACATCAATAAAATGAGTTCGTATTGCAAAGATTGTTACTTTAATAAATCAATTAAAAAGATTGCTTGCGCTTGCCTAATCAATTGTTTATACTGAAATTTTTATCATCAAAACAAAAATAAATTATCCAAAAGTTATTGGGATAATAGTTCTGATAATTTAATATGGAAATTAATAAGCATATTTTTTTTATTGATTATAGGGTATCTTCCGCGTATTGATAAGTAGCAAAGCGCGTTATTTTAAGTATCAAAAGTTCAAATACTCCCAAAAACGCGGATATAAATGATTGATTTAAACTTTTTTATGTTTTGGAGAACGCTTACTTTTAAGTGTTGTACGCAAGCCGTAAGCGACACCACCATACAAATCGACAATGACAATTAAGACATATTTATTTTTAGGAACTATTTTTATTACAAGCTGCCTTTTCGGGCAGACAAAGAATTCAAAATTTACAATTGCGGGGCAAGTTCAAGGTTTTGGTAATGGGACAAAGATTTACTTGAACGATTTAACTGATGGAAGTTATAAAAAGATAGACTCATCAATAATTCTAAATGGAAAATTTACCTTTAGCGGACAACTCAAAACAAAATTCCTAAAATCAAGCATTAGCACGGGCGACTATTCTGACAGGGTTACACTTTGGATTGAAAAAGGGTTGACAACCTTTTCGGCTTACAAAGGAAAGTTCAATAAAGCGGACATCAAAGGGTTAATAATTCAGGAAGAGTTTACAAAACTCACAAAGCTTCGGGACACCTTAGAAAAAATAGACCAAGTTGATTATTCTTTTATAAAGCAAAATCCAAAATCAGTAATCGCAGCACACACCTTGGGTTCGTACTGTAACCTTTGGGGCAAAGACACAGTATCTGCTTTATACAATTCGTTTTCCAAGGAAGTTAAGCAAACCATTTTTGGGAAAAAAATATCCACTTTTTTAACTTTAAATCGAAACATTAAAATTGGTGACAAGTTTGTGGACTTTACACAAAAAGATACTTCGGGCAAATTTGTAAAGTTATCAGACATCAAAAGCAAATATATTCTTTTAGAATTTTGGGGTTCTTGGTGTGGACCTTGTAGAGAAGAAAATCCGTCTTTAGTAAAAATCTACAATGAGTTTAAGAATAAGGAATTTGAAATTTTTGGCGTTGCTTCAGAAACCAACAAACAACAATGGACTAAAGCAATTAAGGCAGACGGTTTAAATTGGATAAATGTAACAGACTTTAAAGGCGGAGACAATAATGCAGCAATTATTTATGGTGTATTGTATTAACCCCCTAAAGGGCTGGATAT
>JANOQC010000225.1:0-1748 GCA_031422175.1 Sphingobacteriia bacterium
AATTCGAAACTGCCTTACGCCATCGTTAAAAATGTGGGTGAAGCATTCTTCAGGTCTTATTATAAAGAGTTTGGTTTGGAGTATACTATATTCCGTTTCTTCAATACTTATGGACCTCAACAAAGTACCGATTTTGTGATCATGAAATTTATTCAGGCAGCATTATCTGGCAATAATATTGCCATTTACGGTGATGGATCTCAAACCAGAACCTTCTGTTATATTGATGATAATATTGATGCCACCACTAATATTTTTGAGAAAAATTTATTCTTAAATGATGTAGCCAATATTGGAAGTTCATTAGAAATGTCAGTATTGGAATTGGCAAAGTTGGTCATTAAAATTACCAACGCTTCATCTAAAATAATTCATGTAGATGCTTTGCCAGAAGGTGATATGACGCGCAGGCAGCCCGATACAGCTAAAATGAAAATGGTATTACAACGAGACTTAATATCGGTAGAAGATGGGATCAAAAAAATATTATCACAAAAGTTTGGCGTTAATTTAAATAACATGTTGGTGCAGTCTTCAAAAAATTAATGGTAAAGGTTTATGTATCCATTTAGTGCAGGATTGATTGCTTTTTTTGTTGCGGTTGTTTCAACCCCCCTGCTTATAAAAATTGCCAATAAAAAAAATTGGGTAGTGGCTCCTCGTGCTGATCGTTGGCATAAAAAACCTACGGCACTCATGGGTGGTATTGCCATATTTTTTGCTTCAACAATTGCTTTATTTGTTGCGAATAATTTTCAAATTAACTGGATCATATTTATTGCAAGCTTAGTGATGTTTTTAACTGGTTTAGCTGATGATTTAAAAGAAGTAAAACCCATTGTTAAATTGATTGGGCAAGTGGTTTGCACTTTTGCACTCATTTATCGTGGCTATTATTTTGGTGGCGGATTATTGGAATGGGCTGGGATTCCACTAACTTTTTTCTGGGTTATTGGAATAACCAATGCATTGAATTTATTGGATAATATGGATGGTCTGGCTGCAGGTATTGCCGGTATTGTGGCCACCATTGCGGGAGTACTAGGGTACATGCATGGAGATATGTATTTGGCTTCCATGGGTTTCGCATTGGCTGGTTCGGCATTCGGGTTTTTAATATATAATTTTAATCCAGCAAAAATATTCATGGGCGATTCGGGTAGTTTATTCCTCGGATTTTCCATTGCTTTTTTAAGTATTGCAGTGCAAAAAAACATGGGTTCTTCTTCTTCCATTTTAGTGATGTTGATTCCCATCAGTTTAATGGCTATACCAATTATGGATACTACTTTAGTTACTATCAAAAGATTGGTGGCTGGCAGAAGAATTGATCAAGGTGGAAAAGACCATACATCGCATCGCTTGGTAGCATTGGGTTTCACTGAGAAAAAGGCAGTGTTGCTTTTGTACGCCATTTCTATTGTTTGGGGTGTTGTATGTATTCTTATGTTGCGAACAACAGTGAATAATTTTCTACTAACGCTTTTATTATTATCCATTTTATCTGCTGTTTTTGCACTAACACTCTCTAAAGTAAAAGTGTATAATGAAACGGAAGAGAAGCTTATCTATTTAAGAAGTAGAGGCTATTCCATTTCAAAAAACAACGATTTGTTCTTTCGGTTTTTCTTGATGAATAAAAAATTGATCATTGGTATAGTTGCTGATATTCTGATTATTTATTTTGCTTTTTTTATCGCTGCGGAAAGTACTAAATCAGATTTGAACAATAGCTATGCTTTACTGGG
>JANOQC010000226.1:0-2052 GCA_031422175.1 Sphingobacteriia bacterium
TATGAAGATGTGAACTATCCTATCCCTATGCCAAATCCTATTGATGCTATAAGAATTAAAATGGATGAGAGGGGCTTGAAAAATAAGGACTTGGTTGGGATATTTGGTAGTAAGGGATATGTTTCTGCTCTTTTAAATAAAAGAAAACCCCTAACGTTGGAGCTTGCTAAACTCTTTCATAAAGAGTTGAATATTCCCGCTGAAATTTTGTTATCATAATATTTTAAGCCCAATTGCTTTGGGTTTACCCAATGTATAGTAAAATAATGCAGGTGTAAATATTTCGACGCTAACTAATAATTATAATTGTATTTATTAAAAAAACTGTTCGATGGCATATAGCGGAATATTCATTAACCAATTATCCAATCTATAATCTGATAATGATGTTCTAATGCACAAAGGAGCATTAAACTGTTGTTGAAATGATTTTAAACTTTTCGCCTGCAAATTTTCAGCAGCTTTTACTTCCACTGGAATAATTTGGTCTTTATATTGAAGTAAAAAGTCTATTTCGGCACTCGATTTTGGCGAAGTCCAGTAAAAGATATTCAATGAATTAATGCACTTAAACTCTTGTAAAATATATTGTTCGGTAAGTGCTCCTTTAAATTCTTGAAAAATGACATTTCCATTTAAAAGAGTTTTTGCTTCTAAAAATCCCATTGCAGAAAGTAATCCTATATCCAAAATAAAAAGTTTAAATGCGCTATTGTCTTGGTATGCAATGAGCGGAATTGCAGGTTTTAAAGCACTAGATACTTTATGTAAAAGTCCGGCATCTATTAACCATTCAATTGCCAATTCAAATTCTTTGGCTCTTGCACCTTGTTTAATAAGCCCGTAAATAAATTTTTTATTTTCTTTAGCCAATTGAGCTGGTATAGATTTCCAAATCATTCTAATTCTGGGAACTAATTCATTGGGAGCATGTTTAGAAAAATCTTGTTCATATCCATCTAGTAGACGTTGTTGAATTTCCCGAACTTTGGTGTAATCGTTATCATTAGCGAATGCATCAACTGCTTCTGGCATCCCCCCTACAAAAAAATAATTACGTAAACAATCAATGAATTTTTCCTTAAATACAGTAATCAAATTCCAGTCCTTACTATTTAAAAGATCGTATAATGCAACATGATTAGTAGCGAGTAAAAATTCACTAAAATTGAGTGGATGAAGATCAAGAAAAGCAACTTTACCCACGGGGAAAGAGCGGTTTTTGTGTAATGCAACTCCAAGTAAAGACCCAGCACAAATAATATGGTATTGAGGTGCGTTTTCATGGAAATACTTTAGTGAGGTAAGCGCTCTTTCCGATTCCTGAATTTCGTCAAAAATAATTAGGGTGGTTTCAGGTTTAATTTTAAGGCCTGTTTCAATTTCTATTGCAGTAATAATACGTGGGATATCAAATTCATTTTCAAATACAGCACTAAGCCTATTCGATTTTTCAAAATTGATGTATGCGGTCTGTGAATAGGATTTTGCACCGAATTCTTTCATCAACCAGGTTTTACCAACCTGTCTTGCTCCTCGGATAATGAGTGGTTTACGGTTTGCTTCCCGTTTCCATTCAAGTAATTTATTGTATAAAATCCTTTTCATCGTGCCTTTTTATGTGTCAAATATACAAAAAGTCGTACGAAAAAATGTAAAAATTATAAAAAATCCCAACCAATATCCAAAACATGTAACTACCATGGAGATTGGTGTAACGCTCTATTTGGTCCTAGTGTATTAGCTGGATATAGAAATCATCAAGTGTACATCTCCGATTCAAAGCATGTTCCATTAAATAAAAAAGCAGTAAGGGAGGCATTACCTGTTTTGATAGAATTGTTAGAGCAGGAACCAAATGCTGCCGTCCGTTCTGTTTTGGGGCATTTTATTTTTGTTTTTATTCATCCATACATGGATGGTAATGGAAGAATGGGCAGATTTATTATGAATTTGATGCTTGCATCGGGTGGCTATCCTTGGACGGTTATACCCTTAGAAAGAAGAGCTGAAATGATTAATTAATAAAAAGCTTAATCGTAATTTTTAAAG
>JANOQC010000227.1:0-9354 GCA_031422175.1 Sphingobacteriia bacterium
AATCAATACTCAGCAAGTCTCCAAGTTCTGAAGTTTCAAATGTTGCTGGATTACTTAGTGTACCCCAGGAAGCTACTATTAGTTTATCTTCATCAATGTACAATCCATCAGGTGTTTTTAATTCAATTGTTTCTAGCCATACTTCAGGAATTCTTGTAGCTTTTGGCAGCTTGTAAATTTTATTTCCAAAAAAATCTGAAACAAAAAGATCACCATTAGCTGAAATGGCAACATCATTGATAAAAGCTGCTCCCTTAATAATAAAAAAATTTATTATTTTTCTTTTTGAAATATCTATTTCATAAACGCCTTCACGATCGCAGACATATAATAAATCGTTAGTGATGGTCATACCACTAGGGGCATGCATTCCCTCGGTTTTCCCAATCCAAAACTCATGAATCACATTTCCTTTTTCATCGGTTTGTGTAATCCAGCCATAATTGTCTTTCTTTAAGGAAATACCTCCACCTAAATTTGAAACAAACCAGGTTCTTGATTTTGCATGCCAGATTGCCTGGTCTGGAGCATCATATGATGGTGTACGTTTTTCTTGTCCTGATGCTATCGCAACTAAAAATAGTGACAAGGTTAAAGCTAGAAGAAGTCTTCGAAGATTTTGCATTCTATTTTTATATTTTTGACTAAATGAAATTGAATTAATATGTTTTAATTTTTCAATTCAATCCTTATAACTGCATCATATTTATCTGGTTTATCAGGCGATTTTCCTGTATTGATAAAGATATTTCCAGTTTCGGTATTTCCCCACCAGGTTTTCTGAAATGGTAATTCGGCACCAGATTTTAGTAAGTATATACCTTTAACATTTTCTGCATCAATTCCTTTTGTATTAAGCTGACCAATATTTGGATACATCCAGTGGGCGTAAATTGATTTTCCTTTTCGTGTGTATCTACCCCAATCCGGTTTAGGAAAATTAACTGATTCACTACCATAAATACTTTCACCATTTTTCGCCAACCACTGCCCTACATTTTTCAGTATAGCAATACTTTCTTCAGGAATATTTCCCCGGCTATCCGGCCCTACATTCAATAATAAGTTTCCATTTTTGCTTACACAATTCACCAAACTATGAACGATTAATTCGGGTGATTTCCAGTTGTGATCAAATTCACTATAACCCCAAACTCCATTAAGAGTTAGGCAAGTTTCCCAAGGAATTGCATTACCATATTTATCAATCAAAGGCTGATCCGGAATTCCTTGCTCTGGAGTTTCAAAATCACCCAATGAAGTTACCATACGAAGTTTGGAAGAGCTTCCTTCATGATTTTCCAGTCTGTTATCAAGTATAATTTCAGGTTGATTTTTGCGAACCAAATCAACCAGTTCCTTGGCTTTCCATTTTTCACCACTGTATTCACCAAAAGAATAATCGAACCACATGATATCAATCTTACCATAGTTTTTGGTTAACTCATTTACCTGGCCGTGCATGTATTTTAAATAATTATCCCAATTAAAGTTTCGTTTTGCATATTCCTTATCGTCTCTTTGAGGATGGTTTCCAACATTTGGATAATCTGGATGGTTCCAATCAATGATAGAATAATATAGTCCTACTTTAATTCCTTCCGCACGAAAAGCATCAAGAAATTCGCGAACTAAATCCCTGCCCTTAAACCGAGTGCTGAGCTTATAATCGGTTAATTTGCTATCGAACATGCAATAACCATCATGGTGTTTGGCTGTTAGAACTGCGTATTTCATACCCGCAGCCTTTGCTGTTTTTGCCCATGCTTTGGCATCAAAATCAGTTGGATTAAAAGTATCAATGTATTTTTGATACTGTTCGGTGGTAAGTTTTTCATTCGATTTAACCCATTCACCACGTCCAGGAACAGCGTAAGCTCCGAAATGGATAAACATTCCAAAGCGAGATTCTCGCCACCATTTGGTTCTTGCCATTACCTTCTGGTAATTAGCCGTATAATCGTTTATAGATAATTCCTGACTATTTACTCCTGAAGAAAACAACAGGAATATTAGTGAAACAATGATTGATTTTTTCATTTGCCTATTTTTTTAGTTTGTAACATTTCAAATCTTTTTGTAAAACTTTCATCGCGATATAAGTCTTCAAATGGAGATTGAAGAGATTTTGCATCTCCCTCATCACCAACACTCATTGCAACTATGCGAACAAATCTTGAATCTGGAAGCGTGATATTGGTGGCCCCTTCTGGAATTTCAAGTCGGTAAGAAAAAAGGTAACTGTATTCATAAAGTGCGTCACCAGCAGGCCTATGATGGTGTGAAGCTGCCCATGCTATGCGTTGATTGCGTATAAATGCCGGTTGAATTTTTGTCAAATTATTTCGCAATGAATAAGATAATTCTGCAACGTACCCTTCAAATTCGCGGTTATCCCAAGATCCAATATAACCTGACCAGCCTCCTATGGTTAATGGAAATTCTTTTTCACCCGCTTTAAAGATTACATCAGTATCTACATCTGCAGCAGCTAAAATATGCAGGGCTTTTGTGCCTATAGGAATAGCAATGTTTTGTCCAGCACAAGCTATTGCATTATAGTTTCCTACTTTTCGGGAACCAATATTAAATAAGACATTTCCCAATTGAACTTTATCATTGATCATTTCAGCAGGATAGGTTCCTCCCTTTCCATCTAGGCTACCACGATGACCTTCGTTTCTCGGTTTTCGATCTTCGTAACCATCTTCACGTGAGTTGTTATAACTGAATATATCAGTGTCGTATTTTAGTACTAATGGTTGAGTTAAAGTAGGTGTCTTTTTTTCTTTTGATGTTCTTAATAAAATTGTTTTTAGTTCGTAGGGTGAAAAATCTACATCAAGCCCATTATTTTTTGAAACAAGTTTTATATTCAGGGGTCGTTCAACTCCATCAAGTTCTTCAGCTGCTTCTATTGGAATAATTGTTGTAAGTTTCACCGCTTTAGATGGTTGCCCGTTTAATTCTTGTAAACGCACAACAATACCAGATCCATCCTCAGCCATTTTAACTGCTTGGATATTTACTTGATCCGTATTGATATTTAACAGAGAGAAAGAATTTTTCTCTCCCTTATGCTTAGGTACCACAAAAACAGCTGGACGCTGCTCAAAACGCATGGCTTCCCAATGGGTTTTACCAGTACGCCAATCGCCGTTATGACCTGTAACAGCATATGAAAACTGATGACGTCCCCAATCCTGCCATCGCTGTTCTGTCATTGTTCCATCGTCTAGCACTTCCTGTTCACTATCTTTTGTATCTGGCCCATGAATTAAAGTAAGTCTTATAGTATTGTTGTCCACTTTATCGCTACCGTATTTTGCACCAGAAAGAATTGAAACACCATACGCTTTTGCACTATCTGTTAAATCGATCCATGCATGATGTGGTACTTCGTACTGCATTTCAGTACGATTTCCACGCTTGATGGTTCCAAGATCTAAATTATAAGTTGCTTCAGGCGCTTGTGCAGTAAAATGAAAAGCAGCCTTTAATAAAGTACCCCGGCTTTTCCAATCAATCAGATTCTCCGTTTCCACTCGGCTTCCATCGGCACCTGCAGAAAGTCTTATCCGTTGTATAATTTTAGAATCTTCATTCTCTCTTATCACTTCTATGGCACCCTGAACAGTACCATCTTCTATAATTTTAATTGAAGTAGGATTCGAAGCAACGCTTCGTGCAGGTTGAATTAAATCTTTCCAATAGATGCGCCATGCCGGCTTAAGATCCGGAAAGTCATTTATAAATTCAAGTTGTATCGGTTTTTCAAGTAATTCTTTGTCAATTCTTTTATCGAATATACTTGCAATATCTCCGTTGGCATCAATGGTTACTTTAAAAATTTTATTTTCTAAATAATTATTGCGAACAATTAATTCTGCATATTTAATTTGTGTTTTTATAGGACGAATCGAATAAACAGCCCCTCCAATTGGAGGAAGATCTGCCTGAAATAAAATATGTCTCTTTCCATCAAACCCTGTTGTAATTTGCGAAGGAACTTCTTTACCCATTGCATCAAAAACAGAAAGGGATGTTGCATTTAACAATTCTTCAGGAATGGAGGCTTCAACATTATCTTTCCGTGAAATGGAAAGCGGATTAAAAACAACTACTGGCACTCCTGGCATATCGGTATTGAGTGACATTGCCAGAGCACCAATTGCATCTTTATATACACCAGCAAATCGATTTAAAGCAATAATACCATCATTCCAACCCTCTTCATGCGCTTTAGGAATACTAGTTCCTGGCAGCATATCATGGTATTGATTTCTAAGTACCAATCCCCAAGCTTCATTCAATGCACTATAAGGATATGCAAGCCCATTGAATTGAAGGGCAGCAACTGCTGCACGCTCGCTGGCAATAGCTAGCAGTTCGGCCTTACGATTTAATTTTTTAGTATACGCTTGTGATGTAAGTACTCCAGTTGAATGTTTTACAAGCAAGAGATCTTTATTCCAAGTAGGAAATTTTTTAGTCTGTTCATCAGTTATGGCTCTAAACATCAGGTCCGCTTGTCCGGAAATAACAGTGATAGGTCCTTTTGTTTCTTGCGTTTTCTTCATTGACTCTAGTGAAATTTTTTGAATTACTCCGCCACGGTCGGCATTGTTTCGATCACCTCCGCCTATGTAGAAAAAATCAATAGGTAAGCCGCTTACGGTTCTGTTTTTTTCTAACCGCGCCAATGTTTCTTTGTGGGTAGAGTATACTTGACTGTGGGATGCTGAATAGTCTCCGCCATTTAATGCTGCAATTACCCATTTGCCGTCAGGTCCTATCCAACGGCCTATATTAAATGGAATTCCATTGGCCGATTCCCATGTTAACTTTTGTGTTGAGAATCCGCGAATTCCACAGTGGTGTAAAATAGAGGGCAGCGAATGGGGGAATCCGAAACAGTCGGGAAGCATAAATTCCTGACTTTCTTTGCCAAATTCATTTTTAAAAAACTGATGGCCCATTAGAATTTGACGAATTATAGATTCTGTAGATGGAACATTAACATCATTTTCAGACCATGAATTACCGCTTGGAAACCAACGGCCTGCAGCAACCCATTCTTTCAGTTCTGCATATTTTTCTGGATAATACTCACGCATCATTTGATAACGATTTGCACCCGTCCAATTAAAAACGTAATTGGGATATTCCTTAAACGCTTTAAAATTATCATCCAAAGTGTTTTTCAAAAAATCACGGATTGCTTGAGGGTATGACCAACGCCATACATCATCGAGGTGCGTATAAGGCACTGTAAATAGGGTTGGCTTGGAAATATCTATTAAAGCTGGATCAATTGGTTTGACAACAGTTTTTGCTGAATTGACATGTTGTGAAAAAGTATCAGTCGACAGCATGCAAGTAAAAACTAAAGCTATAGGAAAAGTCTTTGTTAGTCTTAAATTTATTAAGCAATTTATCTTCATGTATTCGTTTTTTAGCTTTTTTATTTTCTTTCTGGCATCTTTTTAGAAAAAGGAATTTCGCCACGAAGCATTTTACCTGCCATACTTGTTAACCACAAATAATGATCGGATGGAACTTCTTTTTCAATAGGAACAAAAACACTTTTTCCAACCGGAACAATTTTCGCACATTTCATGATGGCAGTACCTTCATCAATTTCATCAAACATTGCAACATAAAGCATCTCGGCTCCGCTCTCAATTGCGCCGGTTATTTGCTTCCAGTAAAATTCGCCTTTGTTTCTCGGGATCTTATCTGATTCTGCATCTTTCATATTGTGCCATGAAAAGCCAGGGAAAACGGTAGGTGCATATGCCTTCCCATTTTCTTTGCACCATTTTACATCATCAATAATATTTTCCTTTCTGTAAGCTTCGTAATTTGCCTCGTTATACCTGCCAACCAACCAAGGATGAACAACATCAGCCTGTTTAATAACATCTATTAAACGAGGATCGCCTTTTGTATCTGAGCCAAGTGTTCTCCAACGCGAAGGAATACCTAAATGAATAGAACATCCTCCATACACCGGATCATTTTTGAAAAAATCCATGATATCAAAAATTTCAGGGATATGGCCAGATTTCCTTGTTCCGGCACTAATTCCCCAAAATGCTACTAATGGTTTGTTGTTCTGAAAAAGATAAGATGTTTTATCTCCCTGGTTGGTAAGTTTGAGGTCATTAACCAGATGTTTCCAATCATCTAAAATCAGCTTGTACTTACTATCATCCATAGATCCTATATCATACATCAAACAGATTGCCACTCCATATTTATTAGCAGCTTTAATAGCAGAAGCCATCACTTTATCATTGTGCATTACCCTTAAAGGATTTGTAAGTACCTCAAAGAATCTTTGCATAAAAACACCATCGACCCCATACTCTTTCATCCATTTAAAATGCAAATCCACTGTACTTTCATCGTATGAACTAAACACATAAGCGGGGGAACCATCTGCGAACTTGAAAGGTGTTTCGTATTTTACTTTGTACTCGGTCATCTCCGGCCAATTGTCGAATTTGCAAGAACCATCTTCAAATTTATCCCCCTTAGCATAGTGCGTCCAACCTCTATTGGCACCGTCACCTTCGCAATTGAACCAACCTTGATAACCAGCCATAACAAGTCCTTTATAACTCATGAACTTGCTTTTAGAGGCATGTTTAGTTTGGGCTTGAATAGGAGAACAGATTATCAGAAAAAGTAGTCCCGTCAAAAAAAAATTTTTCATGCTGATCAATATTTATTGAATTTTCTAATTGATAGTAATTGCTGTTATACAGGTGGATAGCACAATAAAACCTTCGAGGGTTTTGTAGATCTCCAGATTACTGTTCCTATCGCTGCCGGAAAAAACAACTCGTCGCCCTGAAAGAAACTATACTCCTCACCGTCGCATGTTATTGTACCTTCTCCAGAATAGATTACCCCTACATAGAATGAACCATTTTCTTTCATCATAAATTCACCATTCAAATCTAGTTCGTTCAGTCCAAAGCAATCGGTATGTGATCTGTTGAATATGGTTTTAAGCGTGTAAGCATTTGAAGATTCAATTATTTGTGGAGTTATTTTCCATTTTTTTGTTGCTTCTTCAAATGAGCAGGAATCGAAATGAAAACATTTCAACATATTTTCTTCCCCAACACCCTGATGAATTAAATCATCGCTGATAGTTAAACCTCCTGGTGTAATTTTTTCTACCCTCATGGTATAATCTGTAGGTTCCTGTACTTCCATTAAAAAGCAACCACTACCAATAGCATGCGGAACACCACCATAAATAATGAACGCATCACCTGGCTGTACTTCAAATCGGTGAAGACAATCCAGCATCCCTTTGATAGCTTGTTTTTTAAATAGATCACCCCAGATTTCGGGAGTTACACCTTCTTTAAATCCTAGGTAAATGACGCTCTTTTCTGCGTTAATTTCACGACCACCTAAAATGTACCAAGATTCAGTTTTACCAAATGCAGAATTGAACATGGTGCGTGCATATTCTTTATCAGGATGTACCTGAATTGTAAGCCTTTCTTTTGAGTCGAGCATTTTGATTAAAACACCTGTAGTGCCAAATTTCTCCCCAACTGTTTTACCTAAAAAAAGATTTAAATCTGATTCAATCAATTCTTTAAGTGTTATTACGCCCAATGGGGTATCTATATTAGTTAATCCTTCTTTATCAGGACGATTTTTCCCCCGAGCAGCTATTGTTGACATGATCCATTCCTCAGGCTCACTTCCATCTTTTGCGTCAGGAGACATTTTCCATTTATCAATTAATGCTCCTCCACTATAAGTGCGCCAAACACGGTTAGGTAATTGTTTTAAGGGCTTTCTTGCAAATTTCGCTAACTCATTTCTATCCATGCTTTGAAATTATTTCATTGTTTTTTGGAGAAAATAGGAATACCGAAAGAACTGATAAAGGAACCAACAGTGCCCCCATAATAAAAAAAGGTACCCAGTTGCCACTTCTTGTAAGCATTGGAACCAAATAAGTAGACAGCACAATACCAAAAATGGCCGAAGCGCCACCCAATCCGGCCAACGACCCAACAGTTTTACCTGAATGAAAATCGCTTGGCAATGTTTGAATATTAGTGATGGCAAATTGAAATCCTCCAAGAATAAACATTAACATAATGGAAGCAGAAAAGCCAGTTAATGCAAAAGCTGCACCTATCATTCCTGGTAAAATAATTGCACATCCAATAGCTATTGATATTTTTCTGGCTTTTATGGCATTACAACCTTTTCTAATTAGTCTTCCGGACCACCAACCACCAAGTAAACTTCCAAAAGCAGCACCTACAAAAGGTATCCACGCTACAGCAGCTACTTCCTTAAGATCCAATTTGTAAACTTCCTGTAAATAAATTGGCAGCCAAGTCATAAACATCCACCAAATCGGATCAAGGAAAAAGCGACTTGCAATAACGGAATAACTGTGCTTGTCTTTAAGTAATTGCGAAACACTTAACGTTTTCGTTTCAATTTTATCTGCTGCTCCTTGTCCATTCAGAATGTACTCTTTTTCTTTTTGTGTGATCCATGGATGGGTTTTGGGTCCAGACTTATTGATAATATACCATAACGGTATCCATGCCAAACATATCAATCCTAAAACAATAAAAGTTTGCCTCCAACCAATAGATAGAAAAAGTAAAGGAATAATTATTGGTACTAAAATATTACCTACTGAAGAAGCAGCACCAAAAAAACCCTGAGCAATTGCTCGTTCTTTAATTGGAAACCATTCCGCATTTGACTTTGTGGTTCCTGGCCAAGGTCCTGCTTCTCCAAGACCGAGCAATACCCTAAAAAATGCCAATAGCCGAACACCCCCAGCAAGGGAAGTGAGTGAAATTGCAGCTCCCCAAATAAGCGCAGAAATACTGAATCCGTGTCGTGTGCCAACTTTATCGTATAGTATACCTGATAATAATTGACTTAATCCATAAGCAAGCATAAAAGTGATATTTATCCATGCAAATACTTCTTTTGATTTTTGTTGTCTTTCATCCGGAGTCATTTCACCACTTATAATATGCAAGTCCGAAGCTATCCCTGGTTGCACCACCATGCCTGTAGTTTTGTCTATGCCGTCTTGCCACATGTAATTTAATGTTCCTCGGTCCAGTATATTAATTACAGTAACAAGTACAATCAAACTTAAAATCACCCAACGCATTCCTTGTATTTTCATCTGTATTCTTTAATTATATAATGATTAAAACTGAATCGAATCAGGAACTTCATTCAATCCAAAAAAAGCATGCTCAATTTTGTTGCTGTATATTTTTATAATCCGCAAACCTGAAGGGGCTTCCCCAAGGGGTTTCCCAACTGCACTAGTTG
>JANOQC010000228.1:0-4185 GCA_031422175.1 Sphingobacteriia bacterium
CAAACTAAAACCATCAATGATTTTCCGATCGTATTATTTGGTGTGGAGTATTTTAAACCACTGATGGATTATTGTTCATTTATGGCAGGGCAAGGCACTATTTCTCCAGAAGATTTAAAACTAGTGCTAATCACCGATAATATGGACGATGCCATGAATCATATCAGTACCTATGTAGAGCGAAATTACAAAGTACGCCCGCGAAGGAGGTTGTGGTGGTTTTTTGAGAAGCGGTGAGGATGTAATGATTAAGCAGCTTTGATTTCGTCATCATTCCAAATAATACACAATTTTTTAAGCCGATTTAGTAGAGCAACTATATTATCTGTTTTTGTTTTTTTAAACAAATTGGTTCTTTTTTTCTTAGCTACCGAAGCTGAAATATTCAATTCCTTAGCAGCGTCAACTAATGAATGACCTTCATTTAATAAATTGGCCAGTCTAAATTCTTTGATTGTAATTGTTTCTAGCCATTCTAATGGGGTATTCTGAATTGCGATAATATCTTTTTGAGTCAATCCAAAATTTTCGCCAAAATAATATTCATTATTTAATACAGCATTGATTGAAACAACTAATTCATTCAAACTATTTTCTTTGCTTATAAACCCTTTTATGCCATAGCGAATCATACCTTCTAATACATCCCTGCTTCCAAACATGGTATTCGCAATAATTTTAATAGTTGGATGATGCTTCTGTATTTGATTGGCTACTTCATAACCAGACATGCCTCCGGGCATTTGTACATCTAAGATTAGTATTGTTGGTTCTTGCTGGTGTTTAATAAATTCTAAACAATCTTCCCCGCTATTTACTGTTTTTAAAATATCACATTCGGTATTCTGTTTTAAATAATAGAACAATGTTTCACACATCTGAACATGGTCATCACAAATTAAAATGGATGGCATAGAAATAGGTTTTATGCTAGAATAATGATGTGTGGGGGGAGAACAAAGTTATTCTGCGGATTTCAGATGTAATATATGCAATAAAAATGTAATAGGGGGGGGGGGTACATTTGTCTCTTTTTTCTAAATAAATGCTAAAAAGGATAGAAAACCCAAAAAAAGGGACATTTGTACCCGCTTGCATTTATTGTTTGTTCAAATTTCTCTACGAAGTTTACTAAACAATTTATTTTAGTATGATTGCAGGGTTGATTTTTAAAAGCATGTATGAAAACCAAGTATTGGTGGTAGATGCTTTTTTAAAATTGATGAAAGTAAAAGTTAGTTTAAATACTATTAATCAAACGGTACACGAACATCCTGACTATCCGAGTTTTTTATCTATTACTGATTCTTTAAAGAAGTGGAATGTAGATTGTTTGGCGATGCAAACTGATATGGATAAATTATTTTCTCTCTAAATAGAAAGAAACAATCTCATTCTTTTGCTTAGTACCCAAAAGAATAGTCCGACGGTACTACACTTGATCATGAACAAGTGGTTGGGCGAGCAAATCAACTGCTGATGCTTAAAACTGCAGGATTAATTATTATTAACCGCTATTCATAATAAGTGAATAGCTTAAAACTTTAATTATGAAACAGAAATTTGAAAACTTAGGAGTTATTTTGAGTAGAAGTGCTCAGAAAAAGATTGGGGGAGGTCTAGAAGAGGGTGGTACATATACTATTAATTGTACGCCAGCTCCCGGATATCATATTGAATCTCCAGGCAACTGCACAGGTACATTGGCAGCTTGTACTTCAGATGCAAATGCATGGTGTTCTGATATTAATAATCATTGCTATTCTTGTACAGTTTCCTAATAAATTAACGAAAGTTCGGTAAGTTTACCTTATCGAACTTTCACTCTATAAAAGAAAGTATGAAATTTTATTTTTTTATTTTTTTTCACTTCACAATGCTTTTCTCAGGATTTATTTACTGTTAGTTATGTGGTCAATTCTAGTCAACTTACTGAATTAACGTTTAGGAAGACTGGGCTCAGAGACATATTTAATAATGACCCTGATTTAGTTGTTAATTTGAAAGATAATAATCAAGGAAGCGCTAAGTTTAATATATTATCTAATGGGCTTTATAAAATTTCAGATGGGATTGCTGGGCATATAGTTTATATAGAATATGGTGATTCAATTTCATTGCAACTAGATGAATTGAATAATTTAATGAACACGTTAAAAAATGGTCAGAGTCAAGGCTATTTTAATACACTAAAAGCTTCAGGTAAGTTTGCATGGCATTATTTGTTTTTCGATGAATTAGCGCGTAGAACAAAAAAATTATACATTTTAAATAAAAATGAATTAGAAAATAATCTTCTTGACTTTAAGAATAGATGTGAAAATGGGCTAACCATTGGTATTGAACTATTAGATTCACTATATAGTAAAAAGTTGGTAAATAGTAATTTCAAGAAGATAGCTGAACAAGAGCTTAATGCAATATATGTTAGTCGACTTTGTTTGCCGCTTTCTGCAGTTCCTAAAAGAAAAATTCAGCTTTCATATTTTGATCGAATTTCAAATTTAAAATTTAATGATTCTTCTTATTCTGTTATGGGTTACTTGTATTTACAGGCTGGTTCTCTTCTTACATATTATATTTATAACGATTTTAATACAGAAAAACTCTATTCCAATTTATACAATGAGCTTAGCTCAATTCAAAAAAATTTTACAGGAATTATAAAGGAAAATCTATTAACCCAGCAAGTGTCAGATTATTTAAACAAAGATTATGATGGTTTTGATTCATGTTTTAGTTTTTATCTATCAATTTGTACTAATGAAAAAATGAAATCAAATATTACTAAAAAGGCTGAATCTTTAAAAAATAAGTTTAATAACTTTGATAATATTCCAATAGAAACACTATTATCCTCTACTAAGATTGAAGATAAAAAAGGCATCGCAATTACTTTGTTATCATTAATGAAAGACTCTTTGCCACTTTTGATTGACTGTTGGGCTAGCTGGTGTATTCCATGTAGAGAACAAATGCCATTTATCAATGAGATTGAAGTAAAATATAAAGGGAAGCTCAAAGTAATATATATTTCATTTGATCAAGATGAACTAGCGTGGAAACAACTTCTTGAAAAAAAGGAAAACCCAACAAATCAATACCTTATGGTAAACAGCTTTAACTCTACTTTTTCAAAGTATTTTAAATTAGAAGAAATACCAAGATATATTCTCATTGATAAAGGAGGGAATAAAGTTTTGAGTAAGAAATTGCCACTCCCATCTCAAAAAACAGCGTTTAGCGAACAACTAAATAAATTTATTGGACTGGAGTAACTAGTACGTATTTTACCCATTAAAAAGTTGAATGCAATACTTTCTCTTTTCTCGTCAAAAAAAAAGATGGTCTGAGAGCCTACCTGCTTGTATATGTTGCGCATGTATAACAGAAGGATGTTTGATTTGGAGAAGTTAAGGGTATTATATCCTTTAGTAAAGAACTATTTTTACAAAAAAGGATGTGAGGGGGGGGTATATTTTCTACACGATTTGAATATTTTAGACGTAAAAGCACAATTTCAGTAAAGTGTATAGAAAATATACCCTTAGCAAATTAGGAATTGTAGTTTTTGCCATCGAAGTTTACTAAACAATAACTCGAGTATGATAACAGGGTTGATTTTTAAAAGCATGTACGAAAACCAAGTATTGGTGGTAGATGCTTTTTTAAAATTGATGAAAGTAAAAGTTAGTTTAAAAACTATTAATCAAACGGTACACGAACATCCTGACTATCCGATGTTTTTATCTATTACCGATTCTTTAAAGAAATGGAATGTAGATTGTTTAGCAATGCAAACTGATACGGATAAATTATTGTCCATTCCTACACCTTTTATTACGAACTATAAAAATGGGCAGTTCATTGTAGTTAACCAATTGTTAGGTGATGAAATCAGCATCATTAATCACATTGGGAAAAAAGAATTGCTAAAGATGGATCAATTTTTGAATATATGGTCTGAACATATAATTGTTGCAGAATCCAATGATCAATCTGGAGAAAAAGAGTACAATAAAAAACAGCGAGCAGCAGTATTGAACACAGTTGTAATTGCATTAATGCCATTGGGAATTCTTGTTTCTGTGTTGATTCCTTTTATCAATGGGACAGTAAGTATAGCTCCTACTTTTTATTTATTTGCTAAATTAATTGGATTAACTGCATCTGTTTTATTGTTGT
>JANOQC010000229.1:0-5457 GCA_031422175.1 Sphingobacteriia bacterium
TAGGCAATGCAGGTAGTTTTTTCAAAAATCCGGTGATTCCTAACAAACAATTTGACCTGCTAAAAAAGTCATTCCCTGAATTACAAGGATTTACAAATGAAGAATCAGTGAAAGTACCTGCAGGATGGTTGATTGAACAATGTGGATGGAGAGGCTTTAGAAAAGGGGATGCAGGTTGCTATGAAAAACAAGCATTAGTATTAGTTAATTACGGAAAAGCATTTGGAGCAGAAATTTATGAGCTCTCGGCTGAAATTATTCAATCGGTTCAAGAAAAATTTGGAATTATACTCGAGCGTGAAGTGAATATTATTTAAGTCTGTTTATTGTAAAGTTTCCAAACTTATTTTATGAGGAGGATTTCAAATCAAGCCTCAAGGCAATGCCGTAAAGCAATTTGCGAATGAGGCGTAAGCAATGAAAGTTGTTTGAACCCCGATTCTTCGAGGCGAGTTCTTTCATTGCAGCCTAATGAGAAAATTGTAGGCATTGAGTTGGAGCGAAGATCTGGAAACTCCGCATCAAATAGATTGAATAAAATGGAGGGTATTGAATTCAGGCTTGATATGAAATCCTCTTTACAAAAACTATTGTATTACATCGCTAATAGTAGGTTTCATTGCATCATACCACTTAATCTCCGCATCTTTTTTAAACCAAGTCATCTGACGTTTTGCATATTGTCGAGTATGAACTTTTATTTGTTGAATAGCTTCAGCCAATGAAATTTTTCCATCGATGTATTCAAACAACTCCTTATACCCTACAGTTTGCAAAGAAGGTCTTTCTCTAAATAACATTACAGATCGAACCTCATCAAGCAAACCAGCTTCCATCATTTGATCTACTCTTTGGTTAATTCGCGTTGTTAATTGATCCAATGGCATTTCTAGACCAATCTTAATTATTTCAAAATCCCTTTGTTTTTTTTGTGCAGATCTAAACACGGTAATAGATTGTCCTGTAGCCAATAATATTTCGAGAGCCCTCATTAATCTTTGTGGATTTTGTTGTTCGGCAACTGACCAAAAAGCAGGGTCTTTATGCTTCAATTCTGTTTGCAACCAAATAAGTCCTTTTGCATTGAATTCCTGGATTATTGTTGCTCTAATTTCAGGAGGGATGATGGGCATTGGGTCAATCCCCTCACAAAAGGCTTTGATATACAAGCCTGTTCCACCAACCATTACCAATGAATCATGTTCTTGAAAAAGTTGATGGGCTTTTTCTATCGCGTACTTTTCAAAATACCCTGCATTGATATCTTCTGTTACTGAATTTGTGGCAATAAAATGATGTGGAATGGTGTTTAACTCTTCAATGGATGGTCTTGCCACTCCAATAGCCAATTCTTTAAAACATTGCCTCGAGTCTGCCGAAATAATTTCGGTTGATAAAGATTGTGCAAGTTGAATGGCAAAACTTGTTTTGCCAATAGCTGTAGGTCCAACAATAATAAATATTTTTTTTGCACTAATCTTCTTCAAATTCTGCATTTTGTTCTTCAGCGCCATCAGTTTCTTGAGCATCATCTTCATCAGCAACGGAATCGGGAGAATCTTCATTTAAATCAACTTCTTCTATTTCTCCTTCTTCACCAAACCCATCTATCGTTTCAGTTAAATCGTATTTTTCTTCTATATCGGCAAACTTATCTCCCAATAAACTTTTGGTGCCGTATTGTTGTGGGCCAATACCTTCAGTTCTAGAAATGGAAGGATATTCCGTTTTTGTTTTTTCTTCTTTACTTACATTGATTAATTCAACCAAAAATGTCCAATGTTTTACAAAATCATATTCATAAATAAATTTCTGATTAGTGTCTTGTATTTCAGAACTAATTAAAGTGTTGGCCATCATTAATGGCTCTACTTTGTATGGTTTATCATATTTGTCAAAACTAATTTCTCGTCCACGTTGCCAATTATCATTACTTCTATAGAATGTAGCTGAATGTTTCGAATCAAATTCAAAAGATTTTAGCATAATAAAGTGAAGATCTTGAAAAGATTGGGTATGTTTTATTACTATATCTCGATATACCGAATCATCCTCTTCTAAATAAATTCTAAATTTTAAAATTGCCATTCAATTCGGTTTTAAGTGTTGGGGTGCAAATTAGCGATTATTTGACGGGTTTTAGATCCAGTTCTTCCCCTTTTTCTAACAAATATTGATACGCTGCTTCATAATTATTGGGAATTAATCCATCCAAAATGGCTTCTCTAATAGCATCTTTAATTATTCCTACATTCTTGCCTGGGTTAAGCCCAAACACTTTCATAACCATTTCACCAGTAATTGGTGGCTGCCAGTTTCTCAATCTGTCGGATTCTTCAACTTGCAACATTTTTTCTTTGACCAATTCAAAATTTTGCTGAAAGCGTTTAACTTTTTGTTTATTCTTACTTGTAATATCTGCGGAACAAAGTATCATTAAATCGTCAATATCATTTCCGGCATCAAAAAGCAATCTTCGAATGGCACTATCCGTAATATTCTCTTTTGTTAAACTAATTGGTCTTAAATGGAGCAAGACCAATTTTTGAACATACTTCATTGGTTCATGTAATGGTAATTTGAATTGAGCGAAAATTTTAGGCACCATTCTAGCTCCAACAACTTCATGACCATGAAATGTCCAACCATGACCCTCTTCAAACTTTTTTGTAGGGGGTTTTCCAATATCATGTAATAATGCAGCCCATCGCAACCAAATAGAATCAGTATTTACACAAATATTGTCCAGCACTTGAAGTGTATGATAGAAATTATCTTTATGCCCTAATCCATCAATATATACTGCGCCATGTAAATCAACCATTTGTGGAAAAATTACTTTTAATAGGCCAGATTTGTACAACAAATCCCAACCATAAGAAGGCTTATCACAAAGCATGATTTTATTCAATTCATCGGTGATTCTTTCCTGAGACACAATCTTAATTCGATGTACATTTTCAATAATGGCTAAAAATGTGGTCCCCTCTATTTCAAAACCCAATTGTGTTGCAAAGCGAATTGCTCTTAACATTCTTAATGGATCATCACTAAAGGTTGTTACTGGGTCTAAAGGTGTTTTGATCGATTTATTTTGAATAGCAGTAATGCCTTCAAAAGGATCGATCAGTTGGCCAAAATCATGCTCATTTAAACTTATCGCCAAAGCATTCATTGTAAAGTCTCTCCTATTTTGATCATCTTCAATTGTTCCAATTTCAACAGCTGGTTTTCTACTATGTTGATGATAACTTTCTTTTCTTGCTCCTACAAATTCAATATCAAATTCACCATACTTAATTTGTGCAGTACCAAAATTTTTAAAAAATGCAACAGTAGGCCTTGGATTTAAAGTATCCGCAAATGCATTGGCTAAATCAATTCCATCTCCAATGCAAACAATATCAATATCCTTAACAGGTCGCCCAATAATTTTATCTCTAACAAAGCCTCCAATTAAATATGCAGGCATATTCAGACTAGTGGCAACTGAACTGATCTGCTTAAATATGGCCAACTCCGTATGACTTAATTGAATATCCATTCAGTGCAAATGTAGGGCTGTTTAATTTAGGAGATAATGCTATTGAATAATTGTTCAATTTGAATTGTCTTTGCACAATTAAAATGTCCCAATGGGCATTCTTTTTTACCATGTAATCCACATGGCCTGCAAGTTAATATTTCACTGCTTTCAACGATTGTTTTATTGGTAGATAGCGGGCCATAACCAAAAGCAGGAATGGTAGAACAATAGACTACTGTAACGGGTGCATTCATTGCCGAACAGAAATGTAAAGGCGCAGAATCATTTACATAATTCATAACTGCATTTTTCATGAATGCTGCAGATTGAAGAAAACTTAATTTTCCTGCCATATTAAAACAATGCTGATTGGAAGTTGATTCACATATTTGCTCACAGACAGAGAAATCGCCCGGACCCCCTAATAAAAAAACACTGAAATCAGCTGGAATTCGATTTATAAACTCAATCCATTTTTCTTTAGGAAATTGTTTAGTAAACCAAACAGATGTTGGAGCAATACAGATATACTTTTTTTGTTGATATTCTTGAACAGCTAAATAGTCTTCCTTGGAAGGATACAATACTGGATGAGCCGTTTCACTATTACAAATGGATTGAAGCAAGCGATGATTTCGTTCAATTTCATGTCCCCCCGTTCCATCTATATTCATTGAATGTTCCACCGATTCAGAAAATAATAAATGAAATGGATTCTTATTAAAACCTATTGTTTTTGAAGCACCTGAAAAAGCAGTTAAAACCCCTGTTGCAGCATAGCGCTGTAAATTTAAAACAAGGCTATATTTTTTTTTACGAATCGCACCCAACAATTCTAGTAAATGCTTATACTTATTTGATTTTTTATCCCATATGAGCACCTGATTAATAAATGGATGTTCACTAAACAAAGATTCATTTCCTTTTCTTACAGCAATATCTAAAATAGCAGCAGGAAATTGATGATGCAAAGTTTCCAACATGGATGTTGCCAATACTACATCTCCAATAAATGCGGTTTGAATAACCAAAATGCGCTGCATTGGGTAAAATTACAACTCAGGCTACAAAATTTCCTCACAAATAATAAAATACTGGTCTTTATTGAATGAGGAACCAACTCATAAAGGTATTTGCTATGTTTGCAAAAAAACAGCAATGCTAGAACAACTAATTGCATCAGTATGGTCAGATAGAAGCTTATTGAAAGAAGATAAACACCTTAATGCAGTGAAAGAAGTTATTGAAATGATTGATAAAGGTCAATTAAGGGTAGCTTCTCCTACAGAAAATGGATGGGTAGTAAATGAATGGGTAAAACAAGCCATTTTACTCTATTTTGGCATACAACAAATGCAAACATGGAATATTCCACCGTTTGAATTTTATGATAAAATGTTGCTCAAAAGCAATTATAAAGAATTGGGCGTTAGAGCGGTACCACCTGCTACTGCTCGTTATGGTGCATTTATAGCAAAAAATGTAGTACTGATGCCTAGTTATGTAAATATTGGAGCATTCGTTGACGAAGGTTCAATGATTGATACTTGGTCTACTGTTGGAAGTTGTGCACAAATAGGCAAAAATGTTCATTTAAGCGGTGGAGTTGGAATTGGTGGAGTTCTAGAACCGCTGCAAGCTAGCCCAGTAATTATCGAAGACGGTTGTTTTATTGGAAGCAGGTGTATTGTGGTTGAAGGAGTAATCATTGAAAAGGAAGCTGTTTTAGGAGCGAATGTGGTAATAACGCAATCAACCAAAATAATAGATGTAAGCGGTTCTGAGCCCATAGAAATGAAAGGAAGGGTTCCTGCTAGAAGTGTAGTAATTCCGGGTAGTTATACAAAAAAATTCAATGCTGGTGAATATCAGGTTAGTTGTGCGCTCATAATAGGACAAAGAAAACCGAGTACCGATTTAAAAACAAGTTT
>JANOQC010000230.1:0-40306 GCA_031422175.1 Sphingobacteriia bacterium
GGTCAGGAAATGCAAGATGAAAGTTTCAAAAAATTACAAGATGTAAAGAAGAAAATCGAAGATTACTTAAAAGAATACAATAAAGGCAAAGGCTATGCATATATATTTTCAAGTGCACCAGAATTCATGTACTTAAAGGACAGTACTTATAATATTACCGAAGATCTAACTATAGGACTGAATAAGTTGTATCCAAAGAAGCAATAATTCATCAATCATATTTATTATCTTCATTCCCGCTCTCAAAAGAGCGGGAATTTTTTATGGAAAATACAAACTCGTTTAAACCATCACTCGGTCTTTTTGATGCAACTATGATTGTAGCCGGGAGTATGATTGGATCAGGAATTTTTATTGTAAGTGCAGATATTACTCGCAATGTTGGAAGCGCAGGTTGGTTAATTGTTGTGTGGCTGATTACAGGTTTTATGACACTTAGTGCTGCGTTGAGTTATGGAGAGTTGAGTGCTATGTTTCCAAAAGCTGGTGGTCAATATGTTTATCTAAAAGAATCCTATAATCCACTTACTGGTTTTTTGTATGGATGGAGTTTTTTTGCGGTAATCCAAACTGGAACAATAGCGGCTGTTGGTGTTGCATTCTGCAAATTTGCAGGTTATTTTTTTCCTTCATTAGAATTAACAGATAGCAATATTCTGTTGAGTATAGGTAGTTTGACTATTTACAATGCACAATTAGTATCTATTTTAATGGTGATTCTCTTAACTTATATTAATACCAAAGGTGTTAATGGGGGGAAAATCATTCAAACTACTTTTACTGTTACAAAGCTCTTGTCTTTATTTGGGTTAATTATTTTTGGATTCATCATGATGAAATCGGAGGTATGGAATGCCAATTGGACCAATGCTTGGCATATGCAAAAACTAACACAGTCTGTAACTCCTAATATAGCTTTTGATACATCAATTATAATTCCATTATTAGGTGCTGCTGCAGTTGGAGCAATTGCTGCTTCAATGGTAGGATCAATTTTTAGTAGTGACGCTTGGAATAATGTCACTTTTATTGCAGGTGAAATTAAAAATCCTCAAAAAAATATTGGATTAAGTTTATTACTTGGAACACTAATTGTTACCATCATTTATGTATCAGCTAACTTCATGTATCTTGGTGTACTTCCGATTAATGAAATTGCATTTGCAAAAGCAGATAGAGTAGCTGTAGCCGCTTCGAATGTAATTTTTGGTGAAATAGGTACTTATGTGATTGCTGCAATGATTATGATCTCAACGTTTGGATGCAATAATGGATTAATTCTAGCTGGAGCTAGGGTTTATTATACAATGGCACAGGATGGTTTATTTTTTAAAAAGGCCGGCGCATTAAATAAAAATGGAGTTCCTGAATGGGCTTTATGGGCACAATGTGTTGTTGCATCTTTATTGTGTTTAAGTGGCAAATATGGCGACTTGTTGGATATGGTTTCTTTCATTGTAGTCATATTTTATGTGTTAACCATCATTGGTATTTTTATATTGAGAAAGAAAAAACCAGCAATGGAAAGACCTTATAAAGCAATTGGTTATCCTATTCTTCCTGCTATATATATATTAATGGGAATTAGTTTTTGTATTTTATTGATTATTTATAAGCCAGAGTTTACATGGCCAGGTCTGATAATTACATTAATTGGTATTCCACTGTATTTTATAGCAGTTCGTAATTCAAAAAAATAAGTGAATGAATTTTGATCAATTATTTGCCAATTTTGATAAATCAAAAGTATTGATTGTAGGTGATGTGATGTTAGATACCTATTGGTGGGGTCACGTTGATAGAATTTCCCCTGAAGCACCAGTTCCTATTGTTGCATTGAATAAAAAGGAGTTACGTGTTGGCGGAGCCGCAAATGTTGCATTAAATACAGTGTCGTTAGGTGCAACAACATCTATCATTTCTGTTATTGGAAATGATGAGGATGGTGATCAATTGCTTTTGATGTTAAAAGATAATAATATTGATGTTTCGAAAGTTATTTCTTCTTCTAAAAGAGTTACAACAAACAAAATGCGTGTAATGAGTCGCAATCAACAAATGATGCGATTAGACGCTGAAGTAACAGCTGATTTAGATGTTGAATTAGAAGATCAATTGATTGATACTATTTCAAAGCATATTGATGCAGATAACCCTCAAGTATTAATTTTTGAAGATTATAATAAGGGGGTACTTACAAAAAAGGTAATTGAGACAATTACATCAATTTGTGTTGCAAAAAATATTATTACTGCAGTTGACCCTAAGCGTAAAAACTTTCTAGCTTATAAAAATGTTACCATTTTTAAACCTAATTTAAAGGAAGTTAAAGAAGGGCTTAATTTATTAATTGATCAAGTAAACCTGCAAAATTTAGCAATTATTCACCAAGCACTTCGCAACGAATTAAACCATCAAATTTCATTTATTACTTTATCCGAAAAAGGCGTTTACTATCAGGTAAATGATGAAAAAGCATTTATCCCAACCCATATTAGAAATATTGCTGATGTTAGTGGAGCTGGTGATACTGTTATTGCAGTAGCTTCTTTAGTATATGCAACTACAAAGGATATGTTATTGGCTGCTGAAATAGCCAATATAGCTGGTGGTTTAGTTTGCGAAGAAGTGGGTACTGCCGCAATCAACAAGCAAAAATTATTAACAGAATGTAATTTGTTATTATCAGCGAAAGCATAATATTATTTAGGCTTACAAATGTGAATGAATGCTTTCGAAACAATCATCTATTCACTTCAAAACTTTCTAATAAAATAGCTTTTTTATTCGAATTTTTTTGAACGCAAAAAATTTACTTTCGTATCTTAAATATTAACCAATGAGCAATTATACAATAGCTATTCATGGTGGTGCTGGAACTATCTTAAAAGAAGATATGACTCCCGCATTAGAGCAAGCCTATTCTGAAGGATTGCAGCAAGCATTGGATATTAGTTATGCTGTGCTTGAACAAGGAGGAACAGCAGTAAATGCCGTTAAAGCAGCCTTGGTTGTTTTAGAAGACAACGTGTTGTTTAATGCAGGACGCGGATCTGTTTTTACTAAAAAAGGAGTGCAAGAAATGGATGCTGCAATTATGGACGGTTCTAATCTTTCAGCTGGTGCGGTAGCGGGAGTAAGAAGTGTAAGAAATCCTATTGAATTGGCAGCAGAAGTGATGCGAAATAGCAATCATGTTTTTTTGAGTGGAAAAGGGGCAAATGATTTTGCTATCAAACAAGGAGTTAAATTGGAACCTGATGAATACTTTTTTTCGCAATTTAGATATGATCAATGGAAAGCCATCAGAGATTCTGATAATTATTCATTAGATCATACCAATCATCAATTAGAAGAACTCATGCGAGATAAAAAATTTGGAACAGTTGGAGCAGTTGCATGCGATATGAATGGAAATATAGCAGCAGCTACTTCCACTGGTGGAATGACTAATAAGAAATATGGACGAATTGGTGATAGTCCCATAATTGGTGCTGGCACTTATGCCAATAATAATACCTGTGCTATTAGTTGTACTGGTCATGGAGAAATTTTTATTCAAAGTGTGGCTGCTTATGATGTTAGTTGTTTAATGGAATACAAAAAGTATAATTTAGAGGAAGCAATGCATGAAGTAGTAAAAGTGAAGCTGGTTGAAATGAAAGGTGAAGGAGGAATGATTGGAGTAGATGCTCAGGGAAATGCTGCATTGATTTTCAATAGTGCAGGTATGTATCGAGGAGTAAAAAACAATCAGGGACTAAATAAAGTGTCTATTTATAGCTAAATTATTGATGAAAAAAATAGCCATTATTACAGCAGGGGGCAGGGGAAATAGAATGGGTACAGATTTGCCTAAGCAGTTTTTATTACTGAAAGGGAAACCATTATTGTGGCATACATTTACTGCTTTTTTAAATGCTTATGAAGATTTTAATTTTGTTTTAGTAGTACCTGTTGATTTTATCAATGCTGCAACAGATTTGATAAATGATTTAAAAATTGCCCATGTTGTTTCCATCGTTGTTGGTGGCGAAACTCGATTTCATTCTGTAAAAAATGGGTTAGCTAATATAAAAGAGCCTTCAATTATTTTTGTTCATGATGGCGTTAGATGTTTTGTTAGCACAGATTTAATTAAACGTTGTTTTGAACAAGCAATACAAAAAGGATCTGCAATTCCTGCAGTAGTTTCCACTGATAGTATAAGAGTAGAAACGGAGAATAATCATATGCCTATAGACCGATCTAAAATACAGATTGTTCAAACTCCTCAAACATTTAGGAGCGAATTACTTTTACCAGCGTTTAACCAGCCATATCAAGCTAGTTTTACTGATGAAGCAACTGTAGTTGAAACATTTGGCACCACAGTTCATTTAATTAGTGGAGATTATCAAAATATTAAAATCACAAGACCAATTGATTTACTTATTGCAGAAAAAATCTTAGAAGCACAGCTTTAGTTGAAATACGATAAGGGAAATGGTAAATTATTGTACTGATGGGTACTGTAAAATTCTTTCTTAGAACCAAAAGAAGCATAAAATTCTTTAACACCTGGTAACATTGATCCTTCGAAATCGAACAATAATTCTTGTTCAGCAAATTCTTCAATTATTTTGCTAATTAAAAAATGATTTGCATGTAAGCCTCTTCCTTCTTGTGTTACCGCATTGGCAATATTGTATAAACGCTTCTCATCTTTAAGTATCAGGGCTAATGCTAAAATTTTATTGTCTTTATCAACTATAGTTCTTGTAAAACAACCGTCACTTTTTTTATTTATTGTTTTACAATATTGAAGGAGGTTTTGATATTCGTTGTTCCTTATATTCTTTATTTTTTGGATGTTTTGATTTTGATAAAACTGAATTGCTATTTCAAAATTTGTTGTTTTAATATACTCAAATAATTGATATTTACATTTTTGTAAACTCACTTTCAAATCTTTTCTAAAATCATTTGCAATGAGGGTAAAAGGTTTGTTGAGGGGTAGTACATAATTTGTTTTTTTGATGTTGTTTCCTAAAAATAATTGGGAGCAATTCTGGAAATTGAATTGTAAACTACCGTATTTATATTTCTTTTTAATTGTTCTAATAATATCAACTCCATCCTCTTTAGTAAAATTTCCAATTATTCCAAGTTGCTGTATAAATGCAGGAGAATAGCAATAAGGGATAAATATTTTTTTTCGAAAAGGAATCGCAGCAATTATCTCATAGTCATTAATAACTAAACCACACCAATTGTCGGTTAATTCATTTAAATACCTTGTGGTTGAATATATTAGTCCATTCTTTTCACTACGTATTTTTTCGTCCCACTTTAAAGAATTAATTGCAGTAGCTGGAATAATATGAATATTACTTTTGTTCAATAGCATATTATTTTCCTTTTCCAGAAAAAATAATCCTTAAGGTATGCATCATTATTTTAAAATCCAATAATAATGATGTGTTTTCAATATAAATCAAATCGTACTGCATGCGTTCAACCATTTCTTCTATCGACGAAGCATATCCAAATTGAACCATTCCCCAAGAAGTTAAACCAGGCTTTGCTTTTAATAAATAACGATAATATGGAGATTTGTTAATTAATAGTTGAATGTACACTAGTCTTTCTGGTCTTGGGCCAACTAAACTCATATCTCCAATTAGAATATTCCATAATTGAGGAAGTTCGTCTAATCTCCATTTTCGCATAGTTTTACCCCAATTGGTTATTCTAGGGTCATTGTCACTAGATAATGATGGACCATCTTTTTCTGCATCAATATACATGCTCCTGAACTTATATATTATAAAGGGTTTTCCTTTAAAACCAATTCTTTCTTGAGAGTAAAATGCCGACCCATTTGAGCTTAATAAGGTTTTAAAAAAAACAAATAATAAAATGGGGCTTAATATGATTATTCCAATGAAGGATACAAGGATATCAATTAATCTCTTGAAATGTGCTTCTTTAGGGGTAAGCGCAGCAGTTTGAATATCCAATAAAAATGCACCAAGAATATTACTAGTTTTAATAGAACCGGCAAGGATATCCAAAGTTTCGGGAATCATTTTTATAGCCACTTCTTTCTCTGAAAGCATTTCTAATAAATTCTCTATTAGTACATTTTTATTTTTATCGATTGATAAAATAACTATTTGAATAGAATGTTCGTCAATAATAGCATTGATTTTTTCAACTGATCCAAGTATTGGAATCCATTTTGATAATCCATTTTTAGCTTCTTGTTGATCAATGGGTATATAACCAATCGTTTTGAATCCCAAATACCGATAATTTTTTTCAAGTATTTCTAGTAGCTTAGCTGACTTATTATTATTACCTATAATCAATGTGTTAAAACAAACTAATCCATTTGTTATGAACCTTTTTAGTTGAAACAAAATCAACACTCTTCCAGTAACGATCAAAATAAATTGGGTAATAAAAATTAAAAACACTTGATAAATCGAATGAATACCGCCAATGGTTGGAATAAAAATTAACAGTACACTACCAAGGAGAGTGTATAAAAAAGTGTCTGTTAATTCACTTAACCTAGATTTATCGAATAATGATCCATTATAGGATCCAGTAAAAAAATAAAACAAAAGCCAATATAATGGAATGCCAATTATTGCTTGAATGAGAATAAGTGGGTAGTTGTTGTAGTAATTAAAAAAAAGTATGGTTAATGAGGAAAAAAAATAATCAATAACAATATAAAATAAAATATTTTTCTTCTTTAAGAACATCTAATTATGAGTTAACTAGAATACTGGTGTTACTTATTTTTTCTAAAATTTGATGAGCTACTTCCATTGCTAAAAATCCATCAATTTCACTTACTACTGTAGGCTTATTATTTACTATTGAATCAACAAATGAGGTTAATTCTAATTTGATTGCATTTAATTCTGCTATTTGTGGAGTTGCAATGGCAATTGATTTCTTGCCATTTGGCGTGTCTATGTCAAAAGAAAATACATTGGTATCTTCTGGCTGTTTCAATTTAATAATTTCAGTTTTCTTTTCTAAAAAATCAATACCAATGTATGCATCTTTTTGAAAAAGGCGCATCTTTCGCATTTTTTTCATACTGATTCTGCTACTTGTTAAATTGGCAACACATCCATTATTAAACTCAATACGAACATTGGCAATATCAGGAGTTTCGGTCATCACTGCTACACCACTTGCCGCAATACTTTTTACATCACTTTTTATTAAACTAAGTATGATATCAATATCATGAATCATTAAATCTAATATTACACTTACTTCTGTTCCTCTAGGATTAAATTGGGCTAGTCTATGTACTTCAATAAACATAGGATTCAAACTCATATCTTTTATTGCTAAGTATGCGGGGTTGAATCTTTCAACATGTCCTACTTGTAATTTTACATTTGCCTCTCTTACCATATTCATCAAATCTCTTCCTTCTTGTATGGTATGTGTAATCGGTTTTTCTACAAAAACATGCTTGCCTTTTCTAATTGCATGCATACAAATATGGAAATGCTGATTGGTAGGAGTAATTACATCTATAATATCACATGCATCGATTAATTTTTCTTCATCCATGTAACGCTTTAAGCCATATTTCTCAACAACTTCTTTTGCGTTATCATTATTTGGGTCGAAAAAACCAACCAATTTTACCCCTTCAATTTCTTTCCAGTTATTTAAGTGAAACTTTCCTAAATGACCCACTCCAAAAACGCCTACTTTTAGCATAAAAATTGATTAATTGGTAAAGATAAATATTTCGTACTGCCTTTAGCCGTCTATTTTAATCAAAAATGGAAAAGTCCTTGATATTGGTCAAATCTTTCTCATTCAATAATGTATTTGCAAAAGCGGAAACATGGGGCAATTCGTATTTATTATAAAATGCCAATGTTTGAATTTTTCCTTGGTAAAAATGCTTTTCGTTTGCAGATAGGCCTGGGTCATTTAATTTTTTTGAAGCGGGTATACTCATTTTTAACCACTGCCATCCAATTACAATAAAGCTCATCATTTCTAAGAAAACAGTAGCATCTGATAAATATCGCTCTATTTTGCCTTCTATGGAATAACCGTATAATTTGGTTAACACTTTTTCAATTGTCTTCATTTCAATTGCCAACTGATTAGCCGCGTCTTTCAATAATTCATCCTGAGAAGCTTCAGTAATTGTTGCCTGAATAGTAGCTGCAAGCAAGTGCAAAGCATTCCCTTTTTCCATGGCAACTTTTCTTCCTAATAAATCAATTGCTTGGATGCCCGTTGTACCCTCATACAATGACATTATTTTTAAATCTCTATAATGTTGTTGAACCGGAAAATCAGTGGTAAACCCATATCCACCCAATGTTTGAATAGCAAGTGCAGCTGACCTACTTCCATGTTCAGAAGAATATGTTTTTACAATTGGAGTTAAAATTTCCATCAAGAGCCAATAATTGTGTTTTTCATCTCCAGATGCCACATGTGTTAAATCGTATAATTTATTGCACTCAAGGCCTAATGAGAGCGCGCCTTCCGCTATGGCTTTTTGAGTAAATAGCATTCGCTGTACATCTGCATGATTGATAATTAAAGTAGGTTCTTTTGTGGGATCTTTTTCTCCAGCAATCCTTCCTTGTGGCCTTTCTAAGCAATATTGTAGAGAGGCTTGATAAGCAGCCATAGCAACAGAAGCCGCGCACATGCCAACGCTAATTCTTGCCCCATTCATCATTTGAAACATGTAGTTTAACCCTTTATGTGGTTCTCCTACTAAGTATCCAATACAATCATTATTGTCGCCAAATGATAGATGAGTTGTTGCATATCCTTTTTGTCCCATTTTTTGAAAATCGCCTGCACAATAAACATCATTGTATTCTAAATCGCCATTTTCTATAACCCTGAATTTTGGAACAATAAAGAGTGAAATACCTTTTACACCTATTGGAGCTCCTTCAATTCTTGCCAATGTTAAATGAATAAAATTAGAACAGGCTTCGTGCTGCCCTCCAGAAATAAATATTTTTTGCCCTTTTATTGAATAATTATTTTCACTTAATTGTTTGGCACTGCTAGTAATATCTGTAAGAGAACTTCCTGCTTGGGGTTCAGTTAATGCCATGGTGCCTTGCCATTCTCCGGCAAAAATTTTAGGAACATAAGTGCCAATTTGTTCAATATTGCCAAAGCTGGTGATTAATCCTGCCGCACCAGCCGATAATCCTAAATATCCCTCAACGCCATTATTGGCTGCTTGAAATAAATGATGTGCGGTGCTAAAAATCATTTCAGGTAATTGCATACCCCCATGTTCAAAATTAGCACCTGCTCCAATCCATCCTTGTGAAGCTGATTGGGTAATTATTCTTTTTAAATTGGAATGAGTCAATACATTTCCCTTGCCGTCATATTTAGCAGGGTTCTCGTCCATTTCTTTAAAAAATGGAGCCATTTCCTTATCTGCTAATAATTTGGCAGATTCAATCATCATCCATGATTGCTCTTCATCTAAATGAGCAAATCGCTCATATTGAAACAAATCTTTTATTGGATGAACTTCATACAATAAAAATTTTAAAAAATCCATGTTGGTATAACGAGCCATAAAAAAATTATGAATTAAGCGTTAAGAATTAAGAGATACAATTTGGAGATATGAATAATAAATTAAGAATTATGAGTTATAAATTTATTGGTTAGCGGGCGGAGCCGCCGTCGATGGTTAAACAAATTCCATTTACAAATGCGGCTTCGTCAGATGCCAAGTATAAATATCCAAAAGCAATATCCATTGGCTTACCCCAATGTCCGGCTGGAATCATGGGGATAAGCTTTTCTTTTACTTCATTAGGAATGGCATCAGTCATTTGCGTTTCTATAAATCCTGGAGCAATACAATTCGCAGTGATTCCATACCTACCTAATTCTAATGCCCATACTTTAGACATTCCTATTATTGCAGATTTTGTTGCAACATAATTTGTTTGCCCATAATTGCCCCTTAATCCAACATTTGAGGAAGCTGAAACTATCCTGCCATATTGTTGATTTTTCATGTGCTGGGCTACAACCTGGGTACAATTAAATACACCAGTAAGATTCACTGCTAATACTTTATCCCATTCGTCTTCTTCCATTTTTAATAAAGTTTTATCCTTAGTAATTCCTGCATTATTAATGAGTATATCAATCCTTGAATGGGTTTTAATGATTTCATTTACGGCGTCTTCAATGGCAGGTTTATTTGTTACTGACAATTTTGTAAAATAAACGGCTAATTGCTTACTTCTTAATTCAGCGGCAAATGCTTCGCCCAGTTCAGTTTGATCCCATATAAAAACAGTTGCTCCTTCTTTGGCAAATAGTGCTACTGTTGCAGCTCCAATTCCAGCTGCACCTCCTGTTATTACGGCAATTTTATTTTTTAATCGCATATTATTTTTTAAAAAATGACACTTATTAATTCAGCCACATAAGCTGGTTTATCTGCACCATTAATTTCAATGGTACACCCTAAAAATAATTTTACTGATCCATTTGGTTGATCCTCCACGCTGTTTAATTTTGCTATCAAACGAATTTCGCTATTAACTGGAACAGGAGTAATAAACCTCGCCTTATTGATACCATAATTAAAAAATGTTGTTACATTTTCAATTGAAATAATATCATAAAAAAATTGTGAAGCTAATGACATGGTTAGGTAACCATGTGCAATTGTTTTTCCTCCAGGTAAAAATTGTTTCGCTTTTTCTTCATCTATATGTACCCACTGAAAATCGAGGGTTGCTGTTGCAAAATCGTTAATCATTTTTTGTGTGACTTTGAGCCATTTGGTTGGCCCTGCAGTTTCTCCAATATGATTTTTAATATCGGAAATTCCATTTATATTAATTTTTGAAGGAAGT
Organism: Sphingobacteriia bacterium; assembly: GCA_031422175.1. Taxonomy (GTDB): domain Bacteria; phylum Bacteroidota; class Bacteroidia; order Chitinophagales; family Chitinophagaceae; genus Sediminibacterium. The sequence continues at coordinate 10,905 of JANOQC010000230.1, forward strand.
GAAGAATCATTATTCGGTATTAATATTTTTTCTGTTACGGTTAATTCTTTCTGTTGTTGAAGATTTGGTTCTTCTCTAACTTGTATCACTGCCTTACCCAATACTTTTCTATCCATTAAATCACTAATTGCAGTGGGGGATTCTTTTAATGAATAAATTTTATGAATCGGTTGTGCAATTTTTCTTTTGCTCATCCAGTAAAGTAAGTCTCCGAAATTTTTCAAACTGTTAGCCGGTTCTTTTTCTGCAAAACTTCCCCAAAAAACGCCTACTACAGAACATCCTTTTAACAATGCAAGATTAAATGGTAATTGAGGAATTTCTCCAGATGCAAATCCCACAACTAAATATCTTCCATTCCAGGCTATTGATCTTAATGCAGGTTCTGCAAATGCACCGCCAATCGGGTCATAAACAAGATCTACTCCTTTGCCTTGGGTGATTTCTTTGATTACGCTTTTTAAATCTTGCGTGGAGTAATTAATACAATAGTCAGCTCCTTTACTTTTGCAGAGTGCCAGTTTTTCATCTGACGATGCCGCTGCAATCACTGTTGCACCCATCAATTTTGCTAATTCTACAGCTGCTATCCCTACACCTCCAGCTGCTCCTAAAATTAAAATTATTTCTCCTTTTTTTAATTGCCCACGATCTTTTAATGCGTGATAAGATGTTCCAAATGTATAAAGTGAAGAAGCAGCAGTTATGAATGACATTGAAGGAGGCATTGGAAATACTCTAGAACTATCAACAAGCACTTCTTCTGCAAACCCACCCCAAATACTTAATGCCAATACTTTGTCACCTACTTTGAAATTACTGACTTTTTCTCCAACTGATTTCACTATTCCTGCAACTTCACCTCCTGGAGAAAAAGGAAGATTGGGTTTAAACTGGTATTTGTTTTGGATAATTAATGCATCTGGAAAATTTACACCACAAGCATAAATTTCTATTAATACTTCTTTTTCTGAAGGTAGCGAAATTTGCGTTTCTTCCAATACCAATGTTTCTGGTAACCCAAATTCTTTGCATAGAATCGCTTTCATATATACTGTATTTGCCCGGCAGTCAATTTACAACCAATAGTTTAATATCACTATTTAATTTTATCAAAAAACACTTTAAAGTCCAATCATCCTTTTAATTCTTTTGAGTATTCCCTTCAAAAGCCCGCCATCAATTTGAATTCTCCTATCGGTAGTCCAAACAAGTGCATTAATGTTATTAACATAATGAAGTTTCCCGAATCCTTTTTCCCTTAGTTTTAAAGCCATCCATCCATCTTCATTGGTTCCTAGCGGATGTTTGAAGCCATCAACAGCAATCCCTTGTTCTCTTCTAAATCCAGAATTAAATCCATAAGCATTCATTGCTTCATCTTTCAATAATTTATTAATCCATCTCATTAAATCGGCTAAATATTCATAAAAAAAGTAAGTAAATCTTCCAGTATTTCCAACTGGAATAAATGAAAATCTTCCATATACAGCAGCATATTCTGTAGAGCGTGCTAAAGGATTTACCATGATTTCTATCCATTCTTTTGGGTAGATAGAATCTGCATCGGCATTTAAAATATACTTCCCTCTTGCAATAGCTAATCCTGCATTTCTTGCTTCTGTGATTCCTTGTTTCATCTCATTAATACACCGAATTCCTGTTGACGTTACCAATTTTTCAGTGCTATCAGTAGAGTTATTATTAACAACTATAATTTCAACTGGCCATTGTGTAATATTGTTGCTTATAGAGAATAAGGTTTGAAGAATATTCTTTTCTTCATTATAAGCTGGAATAATAACTGATACAACAGGTTCCTTGTTTTGTATATTCAAATATGCTAGTTTAATATTTTGGGTAAGTTCTTGATCATTGGGGTTAGTATTGTAAACCTTTTTGATGTATGTAGGAATGAATAATGGCCTCATATTTAGTAGGGGTATCAAAATTTGCAAGTTAAAGTTATAGGATAAGTAGAATTCTTTTCAATTTCTTACAAATCCATATTAAAATCAATGGCAGAAATGTTAATTTGAATGAAAATGAATAAATTTGGGCATTAATCATAATTAAGATCATTCTTAAATATAAACCTACATTATGGCCTTTTCCAGTTCTGATCTTATTAAAATAGTAGTGGTTGAAGATGAAATGACCATGCAATTGATTTTGAAAAAATATTTAGGTAACCTATATGAAGTGGAAATATTCAAAGATGGCTTAGATGCAATGGCTTTTTTACAACAGGGGAATTTACCCGATTTGGTCATTAGCGATTTAAACACTCCAGTAATGGGTGGGCTAGACCTTACTAAACAATTAAAGGCTAGTGATATATTCAAAAATATTCCAATTGTTATCCTTTCTGGAGAGGAGAGTTCCGAAATGATCATTAAATGTTTAGAAGCAGGCGCAGATGATTATTTAGTAAAACCTTTTAATCCCAAAGAACTAGAGGCAAGGCTAAAAGTTGTTTTAAGAAGAATTAGCAAATAGTCCTCAAAATGAACAACGAAACTGCTAAAATTCAGCATAAAGTCATTGCCCTGATTGGATGTGACGATACCATAACTTCAATTTTCAAATCTGCAGAATTAACAAATAAAAATATATTTTCTTTTAAATCTGCGACTGAATTGTTTACACAATTAGAACTTGGTTATATTAGTTTGATTGCAATCGTTTCTCAAAGTGAAGTCTTAGGCCCTGATGGAATTGCACTAATTGAATTAATCAAGCGAAAGAAATATAATATTGTACCATTTTTTTTAATAAGCCAACAATTAAGCGCTAGTACGGCTAAACTTGCTTTAAAATCAGGCGTTTCAGACATTTTCAAGCTTCCTATAAAAAAAGAAAATGTAGAACTCCGGCTAAATCATTTAATCGATAATTGGGAAATATTAAAGCAAAGTACTGAAGCGGAAGATTTCAATAAATACAAAACTCCATTCATCAAACGTGTTTTTGATATTTTTTTTGCTGGTTTTGCCTTAATTCTTTTATCACCAATATTGATTGTAGTATGTATTTTTTTAAGATTGGAATCCAAGGGGCCACTTTTCTATTATGCATTAAGGGTAGGCGCTGGATATAAAACATTTAAATTCTATAAATTTAGATCGATGTTTGTAAATGCAGATCAGCGAATAAAAGAATTAAAACATTTAAATCAATATGCTCCTCAATCCAATCAGGCTCAAATTGATTTAGGTATATATATATGCGATGAATGTAAAACTGCAGGAACTAGTTGTAGATTCCCAATGTATTCAGATACCATTAGATGGTGCGAAAAACAATTTAATTACAATAAAAAATCAAAAGCTGGATCAGCATTTTTTAAATTAAAGGATGATCCAAGAATTACTAAAGTTGGTAAATTCATAAGAAATACCAGTATAGACGAATTGCCTCAATTATGGAATGTGATTATTGGAGATATGAGTATTGTAGGAAATAGACCATTGCCATTATACGAAGCTGAAAAATTGACTACTGATAAATACGCAATGCGTTTTATGGCTCCAGCAGGAATAACTGGACTTTGGCAAGTGGAGAAAAGAGGCAAAGGAGAAATGTCTGAAGAGCAACGACTGTTATTAGACAACAAATACGCTCAAAATCATAGTTTTCTTTATGATATAAAGCTGATAATTAGAACAATCCCTGCATTATTTCAATCAGAAACGGTTTAAGGCTAAATTTTAACCCATTCGTTTAATATGAAGTCATATTTTTTTATCGGTTTAGCAGGGTTGCCTGCAACTACTGAATAAGGAGGCACATTTTTTGTTACTATTGCTCCAGCAGCCACTACACTATGCTTTCCAACCGTAACGCCAGATGTTATTACTGAATTTGCGGCAATCCAACAATCATCTTCAATGACAATAGGATTCGTAATAATTTTTTGTTGCCCTATTGGTAAGTCAATATTCCTGTACTCATGATTAAGAGCGCTTGCCACAATGTTTTGAGCAAAAATTACATTGTTTCCAATTTGAATTGGTCCTATGATTATATTTCCCATTCCAATTAAGCTGTTGAATCCAATGATTACATCCCCCATACCATTGTTGATTGTGCTAAAATCTTCAATAATTGAATCATCGCCTAAGCTAAATTTATTGAAAGGAAGCACATCTAGTCGGGTTCTCCACCTAATGATGGCTCTTTTGCCTCTATGGTGAAAAAAGGGATTTACTAAAAGGCTTACCCATGCCCTTGGTTTGGCTTGTTTGTAGGGAACCAATAGCCAATGAACCCATTTTTTTAACCTTGGGTTTGATTTTATTTTTTCTTTTATTGACATGTGGTTGAAAATATGTTAATGTGTATAGTTAGGGGATAAACAAGGGTCTTTTATTTTTATAATTATTATCTTTAATTTGTGTGAATATCATTGCGTTATATAAAAATAATCTTTTTTTAGTAAAGCAACTGATTGCAACTGTACCTACAAAAATTTATATGCTTTTTAGTAGAATTTCTATATTTTCTTTTGCTCAAAATTGCAAAAAAGCACTCAAATTTAGTTTGTGTTTGTTGTTTTTTATTCAAGTTTGTGTTAGTTCCAATGCTCAAGGTGGAAGTTTAATGCAAGAATTATCTTATCCCTTTTTAGAAAAATTGATTTTTACAGCAAAACAGAATTATCCCAGGGTAAAAAGCAATTACCGTAGAGTGAATATAGCCAATATGAATTTACAAAAGGCAAATCTTTCTTGGTTTGACTTCTTCAGCTTTTCAGCATTTTACTCTCCGAATACTTCTGTTACGCTTACTAATCAAACATTAACAGGAATTCAGATTGGCCTATTTGTCAACATAGCTTCAATTATTCAAAAGCCAATTATTGTAAAGCAAAGCAAAGAAGAGCTGGAGATTGCTAAACTGGCTGCAGATGAGTACTTATTAACAATAGAAGCAGATGTAAAATCGAGGTATTTTCGGTATTTGCAGGCTGTTACATCTTTAAGGGTTCGAAACCAAGTCCTGATTGATATAGAAGCTCTATATAAACAAGTTAAATATAAGTTTGAAAGGGGGGAGTCTACTTTTGAGAATTATAATATATCATTGGTATCATTGGCTAAACAAAAGCAGGATATCATTGAAGCTGAAGCAGCTGTTTTAATAGCTAAGAGCAGCTTGGAAGAATTAGTGGGTGTAAAGTTAGAAGTCGTTAAATAAATGGAATTAAATAAATTTTTTAAACTAGTATACAAAAGAAAATACTTACTTGTAATCGTTCCGATGATTACAGTGTTTGTAACGTATTTTTTAGTTCGAAAGCTACCTGATACTTACAAGTCTCATGCTAGAATTTCTACTGGAATTTCTGACCAATCTGCTCAGTTACTTTCTAGCTCTGATTTTTCTCAAGAGTCTAGGATTTCGCAACAATTTAGTAATCTATTGGAAGTTTTTCACTTAAAAACTATTTTCGATCAGGTTTCGTTTCAATTGATTTTACATGATCTTACCAGCAATAAACCATTCCGTTCTCAAAGTAAACTAATAAAAGAAATTGGCCCAAGTGCTAGAGCTCATGCAATTGAAGTTTTTTCGGAAAAACTCAAAACTAAAACACCATTGTCATTATGGGATAAAGACCAGAATGGGTTGAATCAACTACTCATATCAATGGGGTATAATGAACAGAAACTCCAAAGCACAATATTATTGTATAGGGTGAATAATAGTGATTTCATTGATGTAGAAATAGAGTCTGAGAATCCTTTTTTATCAGCATTTATTATTAACTCATTGTGTAAAGAGTTTTTAGATTATTATGGTAATTATATTAGAAGTAATCAGTTAAGAGCTGTAAATTTTTTAGATACTTTAATGAAAGTTAAGTATGATTCGATGAACAACAAAATGCGGCAACTGAGAGAATATAAAATCAGGAATCGAATTTTAAATTTGAATGAACAGGCTAAAACTTTGTATGCTCAAATTAATGATTATGAATCAAGGCTTCAGATGGCTAATAAAGAGGTTTCTTCATTTGAAAACGCAATAAGTGGAATAGATAAAAAGTTTGACTCAAAAGATAGAAGATATTTAGAAAGCACTACAGTTGCAGTTAATCTAGCAATAATTGATACAAGAAAACAACTACAGGATGTTACCGAAAATTTAATCAAAAGTAATTACGATGCTAGGATTAAAGTAAAACAAGATTCATTGCGAAATTTATTGGAACAACAAATTTTGCAATCTACTGATAAATTATTAGTAAGTCCATTGTCTAATAAACAAACATTGGTTACTGAAAGAATTAATCTAGAAGTTTCAAAAGACCTTTCGGCAGGAAGTATCAATTCAATTAATCAAGAAATTGAAAAATTGAATAAAAAATTTGATTTATTGGTTCCTCATGAAGCCCTTATTCAAAATTATGAAGGAGCTGTTGATGTGGCAGGTAAAGAGTATTTGGAAATTTTAAATAAGTTTAATAAAACCTCTTATGAAACAAGTTTGGGAATGCAGCTTCATCAAATTGAAATGGCTATGCCTGGCCCTGCTCTTCCATCTAAAAAACTATTATTAGTAATCTTGAGTGGTATAGTAAGCTTTGTATTTTGTTTAGTTTCACTTTTTGTAGTTTTTTATTTTGACCATGCTATTATTAATGCCCAGGATTTAGCTAATCAAACTGGTATTCCAGTTTTGTCTTTTTTACCTTCGATTAATACTTCCTTATTAGACCTGTCTAGTCTTTCGAAAGGGGAAGAAACAAGTCGAAATTCCATAGCATTTAAACATCTTTTGCGTTCTCTTCGATTTGAAGTTGAAAGAGCTATTGGGAATCAAAAAATGCTTGTTGTTACAAGTTTAAATAATGGGGAAGGCAAATCACTTATTGCATTGGGATTGGCTTATTCACTTTCTATGGTAAATAAAAAAGTATTACTTATTGACGGAAATTTCGATGAATCAACTATTACTAGTATTAGCGGCACTAATTACTATATAGAAGACTATTTAAATAATACTATTCCTATTTCCTCCGTTATGCGAGATGGGAAAGTAAGTATTATGGGAAATAAGGGCGGTGATGAATCTTTATTTGAATTATGTGATGAAACAATTGTCAAGCCAAAGTTTACCTATTTAAGGGATGTTTTTGATGTCATTATTGTTGAAATTCCATCTTTGGATCGATTGAATAAAGCGCGCGAATGGATTGTGTTAACAGATAAAGTTTTAGGAGTATATGCTGCTGGTAAGCCAATAAAACCAAATGCTAAAGTTAATGTTCGATATATTCATTCGATCGGAGATCGTTTTGCTGGATGGGTTTTAAATAAAGTTCATTATAACCGATTAGAAAGTATGCCTAAATAGATTTTATTAAAATGGGACTAACTAATTTTTTAAATCTAGCATGGAACATATTTCAATTCTACATTGGCTTTAATTTAGTTTTGCCAATAATTTTATTTATCATTTATTTTATTGTAAAAAGGGTAAAAAAGAATATCCAAATTACAATTCCAATAATCGAGTCAGATTATGCAATTATTGTAACAGCATATGAACAAACAGCCTTATTGAAAAGTGTAGTCCAATCTATTTTGAGTATTAATTATAGCAATTACATCATCTATATTGTAGCAGATAAATGTGATATTTCCAATTTAATCTTTGAAGATGAAAAGGTAGTTTTGTTAAGACCTGAAGAAGTATTAGCAAGTAATACAAAGTCTCATTTTTTTGCTATTGATCATTTTAAAAGACCACACCAAAGGCTAACAATAATTGATAGCGATAATCTAGTTCATCCTGAGTTCATCAATGAATTAAATTTATTTTTTGATCAAGGATATATAGCAGTTCAAGGATTACGTGCTGCAAAGCATTTAAATACAATGTATGCCAATCTTGATGCAGCTAGGGATATTTATTATCATTTTTACGATGGGGTAGTGTTGTTTAATATAGGGTCTTCTGCAACACTTTCAGGTTCTGGTATGGCATTTACAGTTCAATTATACAAAGATTGCCTTGCCCATTTAGTTATTACTGGGGCTGGATTTGATAAGGTATTACAAAAACAAATTGTTAAAAAAAATTATCGAATTGCTTTTGCAAATAATGCCATTGTTTATGATGAAAAAACAGCAAAATCTGACCAATTGGTTAAACAACGAGCAAGATGGATTAATACCTGGTTTAAATATTTTTCGTATGGGTTTAGTTTTCTTTATATGGGAGTTGTGAGGCTAAGTTGGAATCAATTGCTTTTTGGTTTAGTATTATTACGGCCCCCACTATTTATATTTATTATTTTGACACTTATTTTTATTGGAATAAATCTAATAGTTAACCCATTTTTAGCGCTTGTTTGGTCTTTTGCCTTATTGATATTTATTACGGGATTTTTTATTTCATTATTTATTAGCCATGCTGAAAAAAATATATATAAATCATTATGGGGAATCCCAAGATTTATATTTTTTCAATTAGTGTCTTTATTGAAAGTAAAAAGTGCCAATCATTATTCTGTGGCAACAAAACATTTGGTAGATAATGACGTGGGATAAATCAAAAATAATTATACTTTAAATAAATTCGAATAATTGAAGATAGAATCAACAATACCAAAACGTTCTACTGAAGAACAAAAAAAGTTTGAAAAAGAACGATTTGAAATATATATAAAATATTTAGCAATTGTGTTGTCATTTGGAACTGTGTTTTTCTTTTTTGTCAAATTGCTATTCTTATAATGTGAAAGCATTCAATTATGTCAGTTATAGATATTCATAAGATTAAGGATGCATTTATAGAAAAGGTTAAACTATCTTTTATTACTTCTAGTTTAAAAGGATGGAGGATGGTTCTTTTTCTGTTTAGCTGTTCTCTCTTTTTTTCCTTTATTATTTCACAATTTGGAATTGTGTTTGGGATGTTACTTCTGCTAATAATAATTGGTTTGCCAGTTATTTATGGATTTATTATGTACCCGCATTTTGGCATAATTGTTTTATTGATTAGTGCTTATTTTGTGATGTTTATATATCGTTTAGATCTAGCAACGTTTCCATACGGAACCGTACTAGATTTTATGCAGTTGCTATTAATCATTGGATTTTTTGTAAAGCAAAAGAAAATACGGGATTGGAAATATTTTAAGGGACCTATCAGTACAATGATTCTTGTTTGGATTTTATACAATTTATTTGAAGTAGTCAATCCAGTTGCAGAGTCTAAGCTGGCATGGGTGTACACTATTAGGTCTGTTGCTGTTATTATGCTTATGTATTTTATTTTTTTGTTCAATATTAGAACAAAAGCGTTTATTATTACTTTGTTTAAAATATGGATTTTACTTTCTTTTTTTGCTGCACTATATGGATTAAAGCAACAGTTTATTGGTTTTGCAGATTTTGAGAATAAATATCTTTATTCCGATCCTGACCTTGCAGGGTTGCTATTTATAGGTGGAGAATGGAGAAAATTTTCAATTTTTAGTGACCCAGTTGCATTTTCCTATAACATGGTTATTAGTAGTTTGTTGTGTATGGGATTATCTACAGGTCCTATTAAGAATTATCAAAAATGGATATTATGGTTCATAGGATCAGTTTGTTTGTATTCGATGTTGTATTCTGGTACAAGAGGGGCCTATGTTCTAATTCCAGCTGCAATGATTTTATTTGTAATTTTAAAATTCAATAAAAAAATTATTTTTTTTTCTGCCATTTTCGCTGTTCTTTTTGCAGGTGTAGTTTTCATGCCAACTTCAAATCCTGCCATTTTTCGTTTTCAGTCTGCATTTAAGCCATCTGAGGACGCATCATTTAATGTTAGAAAGCAAAACCAAAAAAGGATTCAGCCTTTTATTTTATCGCATCCTATTGGAGGAGGCCTAGGTGCAACTGGAACTTGGGGAAGAAGATTTGCTCCAAATTCTATGTTGGCAAAATTTCCGCCTGATAGTGGGTATGTTAGAGTTGCAGTAGAAATGGGGTGGGTAGGTTTATTTTTATTTTGTTTATTAATGTTTACTATATTAAGGGTTGGGATACATCACTATTTTGCAATAAAGGATCCTTCTTTAAAATCTTATTGTTTATCTATGATATTGATTGTTTTTGTCTTAAATATTGGTAATTATCCACAAGAAGCATTGGTTCAGTTTCCTTCAAGTGTTTACTTTTATTTAGTAACAGCATTGATTGAAGTTACTTATCGGTTAGATTTGGAAATAAATAAAAGGGAAAAACCTTGAAAAATATCAAATGATAAAAAACCGAGATATAATAATTGTTGGGCAACAACCTTGGGATGTTGAAATAGGAAGTAATTGTAAGAATATAGCATTGGAGTTTAGTAAAAACAATCGGGTATTGTATGTTAATTCCCCATTAGATCGGTTTACTTTAATTCGTAATAAGAAAGATCCAAAAATTAAAAAGCGAGTAAACGTTATTAGCGGGGTTGAAAATGGATTGATAAAAGTAGAGCAAAATATTTGGATTTTGTTTCCAAATAGATTGATTGAATCAATAAATTGGATTGGAATTCAAAGTGTTTTTGAATTTTTTAACAAATGGAATAATAAAATATTTGCAAGTTGTATTAGTGAAGCAATTGTAGATCTTGGCTTTTCTGATTTCATTTTATTTAATGACAATGATATTTTTCGTTGTTTTTATTTGAAAGAGTTATTGCAGCCAAGCGTTAGTGTATATTATTGCAGAGATTACATGTTAGCTGTTGACTATTGGAAGAAACATGGTACAAAATTAGAACCATTGCTTATTAGTAAATCAGCAGTTTGTGTAGCTAATTCTACTTATCTAACTGAATATTGTAAGCAATATAATCCTAATTCTTATTATGTTGGTCAAGGATGCGATCTGAGTATTTTTTCTGATCAAAATACTTTTCAAATACCCCTTGATATCAAAGATATTCCTAAACCTATAATTGGATATGTTGGAGCTTTGTTAGCCTTAAGATTGGATATTGAAATACTTGTTCATTTAGCAAGGTCTAAGCCAGAATGGAATATTGTATTGGTTGGTCCAGAAGATGAATATTTTAGAAAAAGCCAATTACATGTTTGCTCAAATGTTTATTTCATAGGTGCTAAACCTGCCCATCTATTACCTAATTATATTTTTTCATTTGATGTATGTATTAATCCTCAAGTAATTAGCCAAGTTACAATAGGTAATTATCCAAGAAAAATTGATGAATACTTGGCTATGGGTAAACCCGTTATTGCTACTAAAACTGCATTTATGGAATCAGTTTTCAATAACTATACATACCTTGGTAAAAATGGCGATGAATTTATTGAGTTAATTAAAGTAGCATTAATTGAAAATGATAAAGTGAAAGAGAATAGTAGAAAAGAATTTGCAAATTCACATACTTGGGAAAATAGTGTGGAAGCAATTTATAGTTCAATTTTAAAGGTTATTATATAAATGGGGAAGATTAATAACTCTAAAAAGTTGCCAATAATAGTAGCTACAGACAACCACTATATAGTATTGTTGGCCGCTTTAATTAAGTCTATCGAGGAGAATAATGAGTGTCAATTGGCTATTGAAATACATATTATACATGAGAAAGTTTGTAAAATAAATATTGATAAATTAGAAAATTCTATAAACAAAGAAGTTACTTCTCTTTTTTGGTATGATATGGAATCAACTATATTTTCGAAGTATAAATTGCCAATAGATTGGACAACTTTTCCAAGAAATATACATGCAAGATTATTTGTACCCCATTTTATTCCTTCGGAAATTGAAAAAATATTATACCTCGATGTTGATATGATTGTGTGCAAGGATATTGCTGAGTTATTTGAAATTGAATTAGGTGAAAATATTGTAGGTGCTGTTTTAGATCAACATGTTCATAGTTTTTCAAATAATTGGGGTGGTATAAAGAATTATAACGAGTTGGGTTTATCGCCCAATTCAAAGTACTTTAATACAGGGTTGTTAATGATTAATTGTAAAGCATGGAGATCTTTTAAGGTTACTAAAAAAGTGATTAATTGTATTGAAACAAATAGACAATATGCTAATTTCCCTGACCAATACGGGTTAAATGTAGTATTAGCAGATCGTTGGAAAGAGTTTGATCCATTGTGGAACTATTTTAGTTTTGATAATTTTAAAATGCCATATATTATACATTTTGTGAAAAGAAAACCTATATATAAATCTTATAATGGGAATATGGATTTCAAACAATTGTTTCTTTTCTACTTATCAAAAACATTGTGGAAGGGCGAAAAGGAAATAAGTGAGCTAGTTCGTTATAGTAAAAAACTATCTAATGTACTGATCAAGGTAAAAAGTGCTTTATTCAATTAGTTTTAAAATAGCATTATGATTGCCAAGATTGTGGCAAAAATAAATAATAAGCACTTCCTATCTCTGGCAGGGAATGTTGCAATGTCTGGGTTGGCAATGCTTACTTTAGCTATTTTATTTAGGACACTCTCAAAAGAGGATATTGGATATTGGTTTTTTTACCAAACAGTATTTGTTTTATTGGATACATTTCGAACTGGTTTTCTGCAGATTGCTCTAATTACTTTTTATACTGGTACTGATACAGCTAGGTCTCAAATAGTCTTAGGCTCAATTTGGTTTTGGGCAATTTCGATTACTTTATTGCTAGTTGGAATTAATATAATTGTATTCCCATTTATTCATTTTTTTGATAACACAGCATTCGCCATTACAATACAATGGTTTGGCATAACTTTTTTAGCAACTTTACCCTCAAGTATTGCATTATGGATTTTACAAGCCGACCAGCGATTTGATCGATTACTTTTTATGAGAGTCATCAATCAAGGTTCATTAATTTTAGGAGTTTTGATGATGATTTATTTAAATGAAGCAAGTTTACAAAATCTTTTGTTGATTAATTTTATCGTCAATTTTATAGTAAGTGTTGTTGTTTTATTTTTAGGTTGGACACAGATTACAAGTATAATAAATCGTAATAAAGCTTGCATTAAAGAAATTTATCATTATGGTAAATTCAGTGTGGGTACCACTTTAAGTGCTAATCTTTTAAGAAGTTCAGATACATTTATTATTACTTTTTTGTTTGGGCCTGCAGTTTTAGCAATTTATAGTATTCCATTAAGACTCATGGAGCTCGTTGAAATTCCATTAAGAAGTAGTATTTCCACTGGAATGTCATCACTTGCTAAAGCATATAATAGGAATAATCTGAAAGAAGTTGGATATATTTTACAAAAATATGCAGGTGCCTTAACTATCGCTTTTATTCCTACAGCAATAATTGCTATATCATTAGCAGATATTGTAGTAGGTCTATTAGGCGGCGGCAAATACATACATACAGAGGCTGCAAATGTGTACAGAATAATGATGGTTTTAGCTATTTTTTATCCCATTGATAGGTTTATTGGTGTAAGTCTTGATATTACACATCAACCACGTATTAATTTCATTAAAGTACTTTTAATGTTATTAATGAATATTGTTGGTGACTTTGTTGGTATATTGCTTTTTGGGAATATATATGGTTTAGCATTGGGTACTTTATTTCCTTTATGCATGGGTATTTTTTTTGGATATCACCATTTAAACAAGTCCGTACATTTTAAATTGAAAAATATTTTTGTATTTGGTTATATTCAAGTGCGCAAAATGATTCGAAAAGCAGTAGAATATTTAAATTATTGAAATTAATTCATCTCATATTAGCACACCACCCAAATAGTTTAGAACAACTAGCTAGATTGGTAAATAAACTATATCATACAGACTCTCTTGTTTATATGCATATTGATCTTAAAACAGATATCAATTTATTTAAAGATTATTTTCGAGATTATCCTCAAATTAGATTTGTTAGCAAGCGAATAAGTATAAAATGGGCAGGTTATTCAATGGTAGAGGCTGAAGAAGAAAGTTTTAAACAAATATTACTTGAAGAGCCGGATTTTGATTATCTAAATCTTTTAAGTGCCCATGACTATCCTATTCGACCTATTGATGAATTTCATGAATTTTTAGAAATTAATCTAGGAAAAGCTTTTATGCATTGCTTGGATATAAATACTGAGTGGGTAGAAGCCAAAAAACGGGTAGAAGAATATCACTTAATCAATTATGATTTTTATGGGAAATATTTTATTGAAAATCTTATAAATACAATTTTACCAAAACGCACCATGCCATCTAATATGGTTATGAAAGGCAGATCTCAGTGGTTTACAATTTCTAAAAAACATGTTCAATATATTATTGATCAATTAGGTAACAACAAAAAAATGGTATGTTTTTTTAAATTTACATGGGCTCCGGATGAATTTATTTTTCAATCGATATTATTTAATTCCCCTTACAGAAATGAAATTGTTAATAATAATCTTCGATATATTGATTGGTCCGAAAGTAAGTCGAATCCTAAAACCTTAACTTATAAAGATCTTGATCGAATCTTGAAATCTGGAAGTTTCTTTGCAAGAAAATTTAATCATTCAGATGATAGCATAATTCTTGATAGAATTGATGATCAAATTTTAACATGATCAAATACCTCTGTCTTTTGAAATAAATGCTTTAATAAATAAATATATACCCATAAAAATAATAACCAATGCAAATAAATCCATTACAGTAAATCCGTCATGATCATTAAAATAAAATATTGTAGCAATCTCAAATTCTGGAGTTGCAGGGGTGACTATTAAAATTATTCCAATTGTTATAAATAGTAACCCTGCAGAAAACAATGCTAATCCTGACGCCCAATTAACAGCTGTGTGTTTAATATGAGTAGATTTTAGAAATGTACTACCTGAATTAAATTTATTCATATCAAGTTGAATCAAATTATCATTTATGCTAGGATTTATTTCGGTATTTGCTTGTTCATTTCTAATTTCTAAATAAATGGCTTCTTTTAGTCTTTTTACTAATTCAGTTTTTTTACTTTCTGAAACAGGGCACTTTTGAAGCTCATTCAAAAACTTTTGAAATGATTCATCTAAATCAGCATAAATTGGTTTTCCCATCCCCATATTCAATCAATTTTTTATTTTCTGCAGTAATTTAAATAAATTACAACACTTATCTGTTTATTTCATAAAATGAACCTCGTATCAATCGTCACTGTAAACTTTAATTATAGTCAAGTAACGGATGATTTACTGGACTCTATCATTAAATACAATTCTCTTGCTGATATAGAAGTGGTAGTTGTAGATAATGGCAGTCATATTAACCCAGTACCAGAATGGCTTACAAAATACCCCTATTTCAATTTTATTCGATCAGAACAAAATTTAGGGTTTGCTGGGGGTAATAATCTAGGAATTAGAGCTGCAAAAGGAAATTTACTGTTTTTGGTGAATAATGATACCATATTTACTTCCAATTTAATAAATGAATTAGTTAGTACACTTGAAAAGAACCCTCAAGTTGGAATAGTATCGCCTAAACTCTTATACTATGATCAACCCAACGTTATACAATATGCTGGCTATACAAATATGAATTATTATACTGCAAGAAATGTTTGTATTGGGCAATATGAAATAGATAATGGTCAATATGATCAATTGGAAGGAAAAACTGGGTATGCGCATGGTGCTGCTATGATGGTTAAGCGATCTGTAGTTGATAAAGTTGGGGAAATGGCCGATATTTTTTTCCTGTATTTCGAAGAGTTGGATTGGTGTGAACGGATAAAAAGAGGAGGATTTGAAGTTTGGATAAATACCAAAGCTAGTATATATCATAAAGAATCTATTTCTGTTGGTAAAAAAACAGCGCTGAAAGAATATTTTATGAATCGAAATAGAATTTTATTTATACGACGAAATGCACCTTTCATAAAAAAAATATTGTTTTATGTATATTTTCTCATTTTTGTTGTTTTAAGAAACTGCATAATTTATGTGAAGGATGGGAATAGTGCTTTTGTAAAACAACTATTATATGCCATTTGGTGGAATTTTACCCAAAGTGTAAACAGCCGTATCTTAGGCTATAAGCAATAGAATTGATTATGAAATTATTTTTCTGGGTATCTATTTTTTTTATCTTCTATACCTATATCGGATATGGTTTATTGCTTTATATGCTATTGTTTATTAAAAGAATTATTGTTGGAAAACCCCTAAGAGAATTTGCTGCTTATACACCTTCGCTTACTGTTGTTGTTGCTGCTTATAATGAGGCATACATAATTGAGGAAAAAATAATTAATACATTAGAACTAATTTATCCTTCAGATAAAATTGATTATATTTTTATAACAGATGGTTCTATAGATGAAACAGCATCTATTGTTGCAAGATACCCCAGAATAATGGGGATGCACCAAATTGAACGTAATGGTAAAATTGCTGCAGTGCACAGGGCTATGAAGGAAATTAAATCGGATATCGTTGTTTTTACCGATGCGAATACAATGGTAAATAAAGATGCCCTTCTTAAAATTTGCAGACATTATGTTGATCCTAAGATTGGGGCAATAGCTGGAGAAAAAAGAGTGCAAATTGAAAGTGAGGCTGACGCAACAGCTGGGGAAGGATTTTATTGGAAATATGAATCAAAATTGAAACAATGGGATGCTGAATTGTATTCTGTTGTTGGGGCAGCTGGTGAATTGTTTAGTATTCGTTCAACCTTGTACCAGCCCGTTGAACCTGATACAATACTTGATGATTTTATGATCTCTATGAACATTGCCTTAAAAGGGTATCGTATTATTTATGAGCCAGAAGCGTTTGCAACAGAAACTGGTTCAGCCAATACCAATGAAGAATTGAAAAGAAAAATAAGAATAGCAGCTGGCGGTATTCAATCAACCATTAGATTGTGGCCGCTTTTTATTCCATTTAAGAATCCGATTTTAACTTTTGAGTTCATTAGTCATCGCGTACTCAGATGGGTGGTTACACCATATTTAATGGTAGTAGTATGTTTATTGAATATTATTTTAGTGAATCAACATTCAAGGGATCTGTTATTTGTTTGGATGCTTTTGGGTCAACTTTGCCTTTATATCGCAGCCCTTTTTGGCTGGATTTTAGAAAAAAAGAAGCTAAAAGTCAAAATCTTTTTTATACCATATTACTTTTGCTTAATGAATTATGCAGTAATCGCTGGGATGGGTCGTTATTTTTTTACCAAACAATCTGTATTGTGGGAAAAAGCAAGGCGAAAGTGAGGCAACGAATTGTTGGAGATTATGCTCTACTATTGTAGATATTAATGATAACTTTATTTATATTGACTTAATCCCAGTTTTATATTTTTATGATAGAAAATGTACTTTGTGTAGATGACGATAGTATTTCACTTACTATTTCAAAGGTGCTTATTAAAAGGACTGGCTTTGCAGCAAATGTATTTACTGCAATTGATGGTCATGATGCTTTGCATTATTTTGAACTGTTATTTAGTAACAATGAAATTGCTGATCAAGTTGCACCTAGCTTAATTTTGCTAGATATAAATATGCCTGTAATGAACGGTTGGGAATTTTTGGATGCTTATATTGATCAATATGCTGATAAACTAAAAAACACTAAAGTGGTTATTCTGTCTTCTACAATAGATCCTGAAGATTTTGCAAGAGCGAAAAAATATTCCATTGTTACTCAATTTCTAAGCAAACCATTGAGTGTTGAAACCTTATTAGAATTGAAAGAAAATGATTTTGTTAAAACTTTTTTTTAAATATTTTAAAGACTAGACAGCCTCACCAATTTATTATCTAAATTTGAATGAATATGAATTGTAGAATTCTTTCATTCCTCCTATTTCAGCTGAGTTTACCTTTTGTAGGATTTTCTCAATCCGTACTATTACCCAAAATGAAAATACCTATTGATGCTACAAGATGGTATCAACTTAATAATTCCTCCAATGGACTACATCAATTATTTGATGGTAAATTAAAAGAGGATATTAAAAGCGGGTACGGCAGCTTAATTAATCATCCTGATTCTTATTATCCTTTATTGCCAGGAGAATCAATGAATATAAATACTTTGCGAATGTATGATTGGAAAGGGGTTAGCGAAACTCCAACAATATTGTACATGATTGATAAGAACTGGAAAAGAGTTCAAATTGCTACATTTACAGGTGCAAAATACGATAATTGGATAGGGCCAGATCCAGCAAAATCTACCCAATTTGAACTTGGTGTTATAACCAAAGATGCCCAGTATTTAATGCTTCGATCTGGTGATATACTTCCCACAGAAATAGAATTTTTTGGAAAGTATACTCCACCAACTTCAATCAAACCAACGGTTAGAAAGCCAATACCATTGAAATATTATTTTGGAATTAATGGGTATGAATGGAATTTTGAAAATGCACTTGTAGACCCTTTGAAAATAGACGAAAAAAAATTCCAATTAATAAAAGGGTTTGCTGGATTCAGGCATTATTTAGATTGGAAAAAATTAGAAGAAAAAAAAGGCAGCTATACTTATAATCCAACGGCTGATGGTGGTTGGAATTATGATGCTATTTATGAAAGATGTAAATCTGCTGGTATTGACGTATTAGCTTGTATAAAAACTTTGCCCGATTGGTTAATAAAAACGTATCCAGAAAATTTACGCAATAATGAAAACGTTCCTGCTCCTTATGGAACTAATTTGTTGGATCCGAAATCTTATATAGATCAATCCCGAATTGGTTTTCAGTTTATTGCCCGATATGGATACAATACATCCATCGATCCTATATTAATCAGCGTAAATAATAAACCAAGATGGGATGCCGATCCTATAAATAGTATTAAAATAGGAATGGGGCTCATTAAATATATTGAATGCGAAAATGAAAGAGATAAATGGTGGAAGGGAAGGCAGGCTTATCAAACAGCAAGGGAATATGCAGCCAATCTTTCTGCATTTTATGATGGCCATAAAACCACGATGGGAAGGGGAGTAGGGGTAAAGAATGCCGACAAAAATGTACAAGTTATTATGGGAGGTGTTGCTTTAGCCAATACAGATTATCTAAGGGGGATGATTGATTGGTGCAAAGAATTTAGAGGGTTTAAAAAAGATGGATCAATAGATGTTTGTTGGGATATTATCAATTATCATTTATATACTAATGACCAGCAATTAAAAAGAGGAATTGCACCAGAAAAAAATTCGGAAGGAATAAATGCAACAAAAATTGCAAAAGATTTTATTAAAGTTGCTCATCAGTATTTAAATGATATGCCTGTTTGGGTTACTGAAGCTGGTTATGATATTAATCAGGCAAGCCCTAATAAAGCCATTCCAATTTGGAATAAATCTGCCTTGCAAACTCAAGCAGATTGGATACTTAGAACTTCATTGTTATATGCAAGACTAGGTATTCAAAAAGTATTTTATTATCAATTAGAAGATGATAAGCCACTATCTGATCAAATATATGCAACCAGTGGATTAATGAGTGCAAATAGTGCTCGTAGGCCAGCTGCTGATTATATCTTTCAAGTAAATCAATTATTCGGAAATTTCAGATTTTATAAAAACTTTAATCAAGATCCAATTGTAGATCAATATTTAGATGAGAAAGGAAATTCAATGTATACTGTATACATTCCCGATGAAAAAGCCCGAATAGGTTCTTTTTTGTTAAATCTTGGAAAAAACACAAATGCAATCATTTATACCCCCAATCCTGGATCAAATCAGCTGAAATCACAACTCGTAACAACGAATCAAGGAAAATTACTCATTACTGCAACTGAAACGCCTGTTTTTGTAGTAGGCAAGTAACAATTCCTATATTATATCGTCTTAAAATGAAAAAAGCCACTCATTTGAGTGGCTTTTTGGGTTAGAAGCGGACCGGACGGGACTCGAACCCGCGACCTCCGCCGTGACAGGGCGGCATTCTAACCAACTGAACTACCGATCCATCCTTTTTTCAGGACGGCAAAGATAAGGGTAAACACCTTTTTCAAACAAATCTTTTCCAAAAAAAATGCAATCCCTATTTTTACTTACTTAATTATACGAATATGCCTCAATATCCCAATAGACAGTTTCTTGATTTTGAAAAGCCAATTAAGGAATTATACGAACAAATTGATGATACTAAAAAGCTTGCCGAGAAAAATCCTAAAATAGATTATGCCGCTACTTTGATTCAATTAGAAGAATCTATTATTCAAAAAAGGACTGAAATAACAGCTACACTTACACCTTGGCAAAGGGTTCAGTTAAGCAGACATCCCGATAGGCCTTATACATTGAAATATGTCGAAAACATGTTTACTAATTTTTTAGAACTACATGGTGATAGAAATGTAAAAGATGATAAAGCCATGGTTGGTGGTTTTGCACAACTGAATGGTGAAACAGTGATGATTATTGGTCAACAAAAAGGGGCTAATACTAAGATGCGACAAATGCGCAATTTTGGAATGGCTAATCCAGAAGGATATAGAAAAGCTTTGAGATTGATGAGATTGGCTGAAAAATTCAATAAGCCAGTAATTGCATTAATTGATACGCCTGGAGCATTTCCTGGGCTAGAAGCGGAGGAAAGGGGCCAAGGAGAGGCCATAGCTCGCAATATTTATGAAATGATTCGATTAAAAGTGCCTGTAATAATTGTTATTATTGGAGAAGGCGCAAGTGGGGGTGCTCTAGGTATTGGGGTAGGTGATAAAGTATTGATGATGGAGAACACTTGGTACACAGTTATTTCCCCTGAAAGTTGTAGCTCTATTTTATGGCGTAGTTGGGATAAAAAGGAAATAGCTGCTGAACAATTAAAACTGACAGCAACGGATATGAAAGGGTTTGGTTTAGTAGATGAAATTATACATGAACCAGCAGGAGGAGCACATTGGGATTATCAGGCCGCTGCAGCTATTTTAAAAGTCCATATTCAAAAAGCTATCGATGAAGTAAAACATAAAACACCACAAGAAAGAATTAATGATCGTATAGAAAAGTATGGCAATATGGGATTCTGGGAAGAAACTACAGCATAAAAAATTATTATTAAAAGAGAAACATAAATTAACGGGCGGATAATGACAACACAAAAGCAATTGAAAGGAACAGGAGTAGCTTTGATTACACCATTTACAAAGAATAATACCATCGATTTTAATGCTTTAGGTAAAGTAATAGATGCAATGATTGATGGAGGAGTAGAATACCTTGTTAGTTTAGGTACAACTGGGGAAACACCGGTATTAAACAATCCTGAGAAGATAGACATTCTCAATTATACTTATGAAAGAGTAGCTAATAGATTGCCTATTGTTGTAGGTATTGGTGGAAATGATACTGCAGATATAATTCACGATCTTTCTCATTTCCCTCTCGATAAAGCTGCAGCAGTATTAAGCGCTTCACCATATTACAATAAGCCATCTCAAGAAGGTATTTATCAGCATTACAAAATGGTGGCTTCCGCTTCACCCAAGCCAATAATATTGTATAATGTTCCTGGCAGAACAGGTAGAAATATGGGTGCTATTACAACGCTTCGTTTAGCCAATGATGTTGAAAATATTATCGGAATAAAAGAAGCAAGTGGAGATATGGCCCAGTGCATGCAAATACTTCGTGATAAACCAAAAGACTTCTTAGTGGTAAGTGGAGACGATGCTTTAGCGCTTCCTCAAATGGCTTGTGGAATGGAAGGTGTAATTAGTGTTGCTGCAAATGCTTATCCGAAATTATTTTCCGATTTGGTTAGAAATTGTTTATCTCAAAATTTTGTTGCAGCCAAACTACTCAATGATCAATTAATTGAAGCATACGATTTAATGTTTGCCGAAAATAATCCCGCAGGTGTAAAAGCTTTTATGGTTGAGCAAGGTTTAATCGAAAATTATTTGAGAATGCCAAATGTACCATTGAGCGATACTGTATATCAACAGATAAAGCAATTTCTGGCAAAAAAGTAATTGGTATTATTGATGAACGGCCATTTGATTAGCGTATTCATGTTTAACTTCATTTATAGGATAAATTAGTATTATGTTTAAAAAGAGTTTAATTGCATTTCTAATTATTGCAATTACAGTTTCTGTTTCACCTGTTGCCGGGCAATCACCACAAGTATATAATAGTACAAATATTTATACACAAATAAAGAAATTGAATGTGCTGGGCTCCGTTCTTTATATAGCGGCACACCCGGATGATGAAAACAATAGTTTTTTACCTTATTTGGCCAAAGAAAGAAATTTCAGAACTGCATATTTAAGTTTAACAAGAGGGGATGGTGGACAAAATTTAATTGGGCCTGAACAAGGAATAGAATTGGGATTAATAAGAACTCAAGAATTGTTGGCAGCGAGAAGAATAGACGGTGCGGAGCAATATTTTACCAGTGCCTACGAATTTGGATTTAGTAAAACCTATGACGAAACATTGCGTTTTTGGAATAGGAAGCAAGTGCTAGCTGATATAGTATGGGTGATTAGAAAATTTCAACCAGATATCATCATCAACCGTTTTCCTGGAGATGCAAGGGCCGGACATGGCAATCATTCAGGGTCAGCAATTTTATCACAAGAAGCTTTTGTTGCCGCAGCAGATCCCAGCCAGTTTCCTGAACAATTGAAACTGGGTGTGAAAGTATGGCAAGCAAAACGATTATTATGGAATACATTTAATTTTGGGGGAGCTAATACTACCAGCGATAATCAATTAAAAATTGATGCAGGAGTTTATAACTCTTTGATTGGAAAAAGTTATGGTGAAATTGGAGGGGAAGCAAGAAGTTTGCATAAAAGCCAGGGGGAAGGAAGACCGAGAAGAAAAGGCCCTGTTTATGAATATTTTACCACATTAGCTGGCGATTCAGCTAAAAAAGATTTGATGGATGGAATTGTTACCGATTGGGCGCGCATTCCAAATAATGGTACTTTAATTCAACAAAAGATAGATCAAATTATTAAAAGCTATCAATTTGAACATCCCGAGAAATCTGTAGACTATTTGGTTTCACTTTATCAAATGATACAAGGCATTAACAATCATGAAATTTGGTGGTATAAAAAGAAACAAGAGATAGAAGATTTAATCATTGCTTGTAGTGGCGTTTTTGTTGAAGCTTCCACCGATGTAGAATATGCTGTACCTGGCGAAAAATTGAATGTTGTTTTTTTTGTAAACAAACGGAATAATGTTGGTCTTGAATTAGATCAAGTGTTATTAAATTCAACTTCTGATATATTATATGATTCGACACTTCATTTTAAGCCATTATTAAATAACAATTATAGTTTCAACAAATCTTTTATAGTTCCGTCTTCTACCCCAGTTTCTCAGCCATATTGGTTGAATAAACCTTTGGATGGTATTGGAAATTTTGTAATTGAAAATCAGCAAATGGTTGGAAAAGCGGAATCTGAAGCTGCTTTAAATGCAAAATTTATTTTTACGATGAATGGTATTTCATTTACTGTTGACCGACCTGTTCAATATAAATATGTAGATCCAGTTAGAGGAGAAGTTTATCAACCACTTACAGTAATTGCTCCGATAGTTATTTCTTTGGATAAACAAGTATTGCTTACAAATGTTGAACAACTGGGTAATAAAAAATTGGCACCAAGTTTACTCTTGCTTCAATATAAAACTAATTTTTCTGCAACCAACTTGCCTATAACAATTCTGTTAAAAGGGGAAAATGGGGTAGATCTATTTTCTAAAGACACCCTAATAAATGTTGAGCAAGGTTCCATATATGCTTTTCCGATCGAACTAAAATCGCTTCTTGGTATAAATAAAACCAACTCTATTTCTGCAGAAATTACTTATACATTATATGGGAAATCTAACTCAATCACTCATTTTTTAAAAACAATTAAATACGATCATATTCCTACTATTAATTATTCCTACCAAGATAAAGTTGTATTAATTGATGAAAAAATAATTACTAACCCTAAGAAGGTAGGCTATATTATTGGCGCAGGTGATTTAGTTCCTGAAGCATTGGAACAATTGGGTTATCCGGTTAGTTATTTAAGGGAATTGGATATCACAGATACTGAACTCAAAAAGTATAATGTAATTGTATTAGGGATTCGTGCTTTTAATATTTATGAATGGCTTACAACAAAAAATGATGTTCTCAATCGATTTGTAAATAATGGAGGACACTTAGTTGTTCAATATCTGAAAAGCAATCAAATTGGATTGAAAAAAGTTAAAGTAGGCCCATACCCATTCAGCATGAGTGGAATAAGAGTTACTGACGAAAATGCCAAAGTAAATTTTCTGCTTCCACAGCACGCTTTATTGAATTTTCCTAATAAAATTACCGAACATGATTTTGACGGATGGATTCAGGAACGAAGCACTTATCAAGCTGATCCAATAGCCCCTCAATACGAATCGATATTAACGATGAATGATGCTGGGGAAAAGCCTACCAATGGCAGCTTTATTACAGCTAAATACGGGAAGGGTAATATTACTTATGTGAGTTTGGTTTTATTTCGTCAATTGCCTGCAGGAAATATAGGTGCTTACAAATTATTAGCAAATATTATTGGTCTGTCCTCTTCAAAATAAAAATGATGCAACCTCGCCGAAAAATAGGATTTTTTACCATTGTTTTGATTGGGGTTGCTATTGGCTTTTTTATTAAGAATGTTAAGATTGGGCTAATTATTGGCTTAGTTTTGGGCTTATTAGCGGGTGGAATTGTTAATGCAAAATCAAAGTAAATGCAGCCCAAAATCCCATTATTTAAAAATTGGCAAAGCTGGTATCTTTTTGTACTAAGCTTTTTAACTGTACTTATTTGTTTTTTTATTTGGTTAACTAAATATTATCAATGAGCCAAATCGACTGGATAGTTTTAATAGTTACCCTTGTAAGCATAATAACTTATGGCTTATACAAAAGTCGTACAACAAAAAATTTAGAAGGCTATTTTTTAAGTAATCGGAGTATGCCATGGTATCTGGTATTACTCAGCATTATGGGTACTCAGGCTAGTGCCATTACATTCCTATCTGCACCAGGTCAAGCTTTTACAGATGGGATGCGATTTGTACAATACTATTTTGGCTTACCCATTGCTATGGTAATTCTCTGTATAACCTTTGTTCCGCTTTTTAGTAAGTTAAAAGTATTTACTGCTTATGAATTTCTAGAGCAAAGATTTGATGTAAAAACAAGGGTGTTTACTTCATCTTTATTTTTAATTTCTAGAGGATTGTCTACAGGAATCAGTATTTACGCCCCTTCAATTATTCTATCTTCTTTAATGGGATGGGATATATTTTATACCAATATTGTTATGGGTGGATTATTGATTGTATATACAGTAAGTGGGGGAGCTAAAGCAGTAGCGTATACGCAACAATTGCAATTAGGAATTATTTTTATAGGGATGTTTATTGCTGGTTATTTAATAGTTCATCATTTGCCACCTAACATGGGATTTTCTGATGCATTGGCTATTAGTGGCGCTTCAGGAAAAATGAATGTTATTACAACTGGGTTTACAGAGCAAGGATTTGATTGGAAAGATCGATATAATATTATTAGTGGTGTAATTGGAGGATTCTTTTTAGCACTTTCTTATTTTGGTACAGATCAATCTCAAGTAGGCAGGTATTTAACTGCAAAAGATACAACGGAAAGTAGGGTAGGGCTTCTAATGAACGGACTAGTAAAAGTACCCATGCAGTTTTTCATATTATTATTAGGGGTGTTGTTGTTTACATTTTATCAATTCAATCCATCCCCCATTTTTTTCAATAAAGCGGTAGAAGAAAAAGCAATGGCTACTCCTTATAAAGATTCATTGATATTGATAAAAAACAAATTCAATGAGCAGGCTTTATTGCAAAAAAGTAATAGTGAACTATTTTTAGCCGATCAATCAACACAAAATAAAGAACTTGTTGCTAATGGCTCCGCTGAATTGAACAAAATCAAAACAGCGTATAAAAAGATTATTCAAAAAGCTAGCCCTGGTTCTGATACCAATGACACCAATTATATTTTCTTGCGATTTGTAGTTGATTTTTTACCAAAAGGGTTAGTTGGGTTATTGATCTCCATTATTTTTTTAGCTGCTTGGGGATCTATTGCTGCTGCTTTGAATTCATTGGCTTCTTGCACCATGATTGATTTTCATCAGCGATTTAGTAAATCTACGATTGAAGTACCCGATTTAAAGCGAGAAGAAAAAGAATATAAAATCTCTAAATACTACACATTTGGTTGGGGCATTTTTTGTATAATAACTGCAGAATTTGCAACCGGAATGGGCAGTTTAATTGAAGCAGTTAATGTATTAGGGTCATTATTTTATGGAGTTATTTTAGGAATATTTTTGGTTGCATTCTATTGTAAAAAAATACAAAGCAATGCTGTTTTTTGGGCAGCAGTTTTGGGTGAATTAATTGTAATTACCTTATTTCTTTTAGATAAATACCAAATAATAGGATTAGGGTTTTTATGGTTGAATGTTGCAGGAGCTATGGTTGTTGTAATACTAAGTTGGTGTTTTTCTTTATTCAAAAGATAATATCCTATCTTTCTTTTTAGCATATAGTTATCATTAATGAAAACATCATTTAATAAAGTAGACTGGGCAGATAAGGGTATTTTGTACGAAGTAAATATTCGTCAATATACCCCGGAAGGAAGTTTTAAAGCTTTTGCAAAACATTTGCCAAGACTGAAAGCGATGGGGGTATCTATTTTATGGTTAATGCCCATTACTCCAATCAGTGCAAATATCAGACAAGGTAGTTTGGGTAGTTATTATGCATGTAGTAGTTACACATTAATCAATCCAGAGTTTGGGAGTTTAACAGATTTTAAAAATCTCATTCAACAGGCTCATCTTTTGGGGATGAAAGTGATTATAGATTGGGTGGCTAATCATACAGGTTGGGATCATTCTTGGACAATAGAAAATTCGAATTGGTACAAGAAGGACGAGTCAGGAAATTTCACAGAAAAAAACGGTTGGCATGATGTAATTGATTTGAATTTTGAAGTGCCCGAAATGCAAGTTGCATTAATTGATGCTATGCGTTATTGGATAACTGAATGCGATATAGATGGATTTAGGTGTGATATGGCGCATTTGGTTCCACTTGATTTTTGGGAACAAGCAAGAAAGAGTTGCGAATTAATTAAACCACTATTTTGGTTAGCAGAATGTGAGGTGGTTGATTACCATCAAGTATTTGATGCTTCTTATGCATGGTGGTGGATGCATGAAACAGAAAAATACCAAATAGCTAAATCAAGTTTATACGATATCAACAATGTGTTACACGCTTATTCGCAATATCCTCAACATGCTATCAAATTATTTTTTACTTCCAATCATGATGAAAATAGTTGGAATGGCACAGAGTTAGAAAAGTATGGGGTAACTGCAAAAACCTGGGCTGTATTTTGCTTTACTTGGCATGGTATGCCTTTGATCTATAGTGGTCAGGAAACTGCCAATCAAAAGCGGTTGAAATTCTTCGATAAGGATCTGATTGAATGGGATGATCCTATGCCACTTCAGGAATTTTATACTAAGTTGGCTCAGTTGCGAATCAATAATGAAGCAATTGTACTAGGCGAATCTTTCATTTTACCTTCGGATCATAGCAATGAATTGATGGCATTTTTCCGACGCAGTGGCGAAAATCTTGTATTGATTTTATTAAACCTTTCGAAAAAAGACCGGCTTCAGATTCACGTTGACCATGAATGGTTGAAGGGAAATTTTAAAAATATTTTTTCTAATCTACAATTTCAATTTGAAAGAAATACCATCTTTGAATTGCAAGCGGGGGAGTATATTGTTTACGAGAAGATCGGATAAAAAAAAACAAAAAGAATCGGTAACGAAATTCGAGCCTTTCAAAAATTCCGAAGGGATTTTTGGGTAGCGAGAATTTGTTATCAATTCTTTTTGTTCAATATTATTTTTCGAATATTTCTTACTCCTCACTCATCTTCAATGGATAAGTGTATTTTCCTTCGAATCCAGGGTAAAATCCGTCTAAACGAATATTGCCATTTTTAATAATAGTTAATGCTTCTTTTAATTCATCAAGATTATTAATAGGTTTACCATTTACGGCCGAAATTACAAACCCATCTTCCATTCTGCTCTTGCTTAATAAACCAGTTCCTACTTTTTTAACCAATACACCTCCAGACACTTCATTGGCTGTGGCTATTTTCTTATCAAGATTTACTAATTCTCCGCCAAGTTTTTCTATTGCACTACTATTTTTTACAACTTCTGTGTTACCTGCCTTATTCTTCAAAGTAATATTGGCAATATTGTCTTTTCCGGCTCTTCTATAATTGATTGTTATTTTATCACCTGGTTTAAATCTGGCAACTTGCTCTTGCAATTCTGCACCACTGGTAACAGCTACTCCGTTTACTTTCGTAATTAAATCGCCTTTTTTTAATCCACCAATTGCAGCCGCACCTCCTTCAGGCACACTTAAAGTATATACGCCTTCTCCTTCTTTCAATGAAGTACCTATTTCTTTTTCTATTTCTCTTTTTTCTTCATCAGATAAATTGTCTTTAGGATAACTGATGCCGATATAAGCACGTTGAACGGTTCCAAACTTTACAATATCGGTTACAATTTTCTTTACCATATTTACTGGAATTGCATAGGAGTATCCAGCATAAGAACCAGTAGGAGAAGCTATTGCAGAATTAATTCCAACCAATTCTCCACTGGTATTTATTAATGCACCACCACTATTGCCTGGATTAACAGCAGCATCGGTCTGAATAAAAGATTCAACTGGGGCTGATCCTTGTCTATCATTGATTCCGATAGATCTAGACTTTGCACTTATAATACCTGCTGTTACTGTAACATCTAAATTAAAAGGATAGCCTATTGCCATTACCCATTGGCCTAATTTGGCTTCATCGCTATTTCCATAAATCATATAAGGAAAAGTTTTCCCTTCAATTTTAATCACAGCTAAGTCGCTATTTGGATCTTGCCCTACTAAAATTGCTTTATATGATTTTTTATTGGCAAGGGTTACATTGATCTCGTCAGACCCGTCAATTACATGGTTATTAGTAACAATATATCCGTCTTCTGTAATTAACACACCACTTCCGCTTGCTCTCTGTTCTGGTTGAACCCTTGGACCACCTCCAAAAAAATCACCAAAATCATCACCAAACATATCGGCAAAAGGATTTCTTTGTCTTTGCTGATTACTGCTTATCTGCTTTGCTTTGGTTCTAGTTTTAATATGAACTACTGTAGGTGTTGCACTTGTTGCTGCGGCAGTAAAATCTACCGGTCCCTGGCCTGCATTATTTCCTAAAAAGCCAGCATAGTTAACAGGTAATTTGCCAGGCTCTTGTATGCCTAAACGTTGATTTTCTGAAAATT